>DATFGJ010000576.1:0-12719 GCA_035249585.1 Lacipirellulaceae bacterium | reverse complement strand
TGAAGGTGAATTGTCATGGCTATGCACCTACTAGATCATGGAATCTTGAATCGCCAAGAACGCCAAGGCGCTAAGAGTAGAACTAATTCGGTTTATCTTCGCGTCCTGGCGTCCTTGGCGATTTCACTTATCTGCGGTGTGAGAATTCGGACGAATTCAATAGCGCCCAGAATAGGTCCTCGAAGGCCGCCGGGCGGTTACGCGTCGAGCGCATGAACTCAATCGCAGTCTTCAACTCTTCGTCGGTCGGCTCGCGCGACAATGCGCGCAAATACAATTCCTCGACCAGCGATTTGTTGTCGTCGATCTCATCCAGCAAGCGCCCCAGCACCGTTTCGCGTCCGACCGCCCGAACTGCCAGGTTGATTCGCACGCCGTTCATCATCGCAAGAGCCTGCGGGATGGAGCTGGTGACCGTTTCGCGCGGATCGCTGGGATCGTACCCAAAGGCGACTTCGAACTGATTGCGGACCGTCGCGGCGCGTGCGTAAGGGCCCATCATTTGAGGCCGGCGACGCCGATTCGGGGCCTGCGCCAATTCTTCCGAGTCCGATGCCGTGAGCAGGGCGTTGTAGAGCTGGTCGCTGCGCAGCGGCTGCGCGACGTTGGCGACAAACGGCGTGCCATCGACATCGCGGCGCGGGCGGCTCTCGCGCTGATAGGCTTCGGTGGCGCATATCGTTTGAATCAACCACTTCACGTCGTAATCGCTCTCGGCGAACCGCTGGCTCAACATCTCGACTGCCTTCGGAGCCGAAGGCGTGCGCTCCGGGCCGATGTCGTCAATCGGCTCATAAAAGCCTTCGCCAACCAGCTCGGCCCACATGCGGTTGACCAGCGCGGTCGCGAACCAGGGATTCTTCGTCATCCAGCGGGCAATCGCGGCTCGACGCTCCGCGTCGCGCGTGCCGAAGGGCAGTTTCGCCGAGCTGAGGAAAAACTTGGGCTGCATACGCGTGCCTCGCGCCGCCGGATCGTCGAGATCGGGCATGTAATGTTCGGCCTGTCCGCGGCGGCCTTCCGCGTTCGGGTTGCGCTGCGGTCGATCCGGGCCGTCGTCGGCCACGACTTCGAAACTACGCCGCGTGGGCGTTAGCAAAGGACGCACGGCGATCCGCGGAAAGAACGCTGCGAACTCATGGAACTGCTCGCGCTTCCACGAATCGTACGGATGATCGTGACACTGGCAGCACTGAATCTGGATGCCGAGAAAGACGCGCGATATTTCGGCCGCGGTTTCCTCAGTGCGGCCGTCCTGAGCCATTTGGATCGCCGTGGCGCCGTTTTCTTTCGCGTCACCGGTTGCGGTGATGAACTCGGCCGCGATCTTATCCCACGACTCGTTCTCGTTGAACTTCTCGGTGAGAGTCACCACGAGCGGATTGGCCACGATTGCCGCGCGGTCTTCAAGGCGGCGTACGAGGATCACATCGCGCCAATAGCGGGCCCAATTCTGACCATAATGCGGGTTTTCGAGCAGTTCGCGGACCACGCGCTCGCGCTTATTGGCGGCCGGATCAAGCAAAAAGGCGGTCACATGCTCCGGCGTTGGGATGTCGCCGACGATATCAAGCCACGCCCGCCGCAAAAAGGTTGCGTCATTGACGCGCGGCGCGAGATCTGTGGTCTCGCTGAAAACTTCCTCAGCAATCAGCTGATCAACTTGGCTTGCAGTTTGCGCCGGGCCGGGATCGGCGGCCACAGTTGTGGCGGCACTAGCTAAGATAATCCCGAGCCAAAGGCCACCACCGCACGGTCGAAGAATCATCGCCACGGCCTCACATCTGCTATAATTGGTCCGCCCTCCGGCTGACGGCCGCTGATAAGCAAACGGCTTTCCACCATTGTATCAAACCCCAGGAAAAGGCGGCGGTTTCGCTGCGAGCGGCGTCCCAATTCGATTATACGATACAACCCGCTTTGGACTCACCACGATGATTCGCATCGCCAAGACGAATGGCGTTGTCCGGCTGCCGAAGGCGAAAAACGTCCTCGGCGGCAAGCTGCAAGCCTGTTGCACGTCGCCGATGACCGGTTTTTTTCGTGACGGCTGCTGCAACACCGGGCCGGAAGACGTCGGCTCGCACACCGTATGCGTGGTGATGACAGCCGAGTTTCTGGCTTTCTCGAAAGCGGTCGGCAACGATCTGTCGACGCCAAACTTGCAATGGGGCTTTCCCGGCCTGCAGCCGGGCGACCGCTGGTGCCTTTGTGCTCCGCGCTGGCAAGAAGCGCTCGATGCGGGCCACGCGCCGAAAGTGATTCTTGCGGCAACACACGAAGCTGCCCTGGCATATTGCGATTTGGAAGACCTCAAAGCGCACGCGATTGACGCTTAGGTGCGCACGACTTGGAGAGTCGTCCCACGACGGTCAAGATGTTTTGACGGCTTCCTGCGTCCACTTGCCGTCGATTGACCGCCACATTGTGCCATTCGGTGACGGATCTTGCAGCCAGCGCGGCAAGCGATGGCTGCGAACGTTGTCATAGCATTGAAGCATCGCAAATCGCCGTAGTGACGCTGGAATTCCCACGGCAGTAAATCCAGGATGTCCGGTGGCGGGAAACGGCCCGCCATGGTTCATCGCCGGGGAAACTGCCACGCCGGTTGGCATTTTGTCGTTGAGCAATCGTCCTACGCGGCGGCGCAAGATCGGAGCCAGCTGGTCATACAGTTTGTCGTCGCTTCCATCGGCCGCGGAGTACAGCGACCCGGTGAGACTGCCTTCAATGTGCGCCGCGATTTCACACGCTTGCTCTATTCCATTGGCGACGACCGCCAGTGTCGCGTTGCCAAAGGCTTCCGTTTGGAGGCGATCGGGCGTTTGAAGGAAGCGCTCGCCCGACACGCGCAGCAACGTGTTTTCGTGCGAGAACCCCGGTACCTTGCCCAGATGTCCGCCGGTGACCAGCCTAGCGCCTGCCTCCTGCAGTGCACTCACCACGCTTGCTAGTGAGTCTACAACTTCGCTCGAAAGAAGAGTGCCGACGGGGCGCGATTCGAGCTGCGCTTTGAACTCAGCAATGAAGGCCTCGGCCGCGTCGCCCGCAATAACTGCGAACAAATTTGGACAAGTGCAAAACTGACCCGCTCCGAGCAAGCAGCTGCCGGCAAGCTCGTTCACTAGATCGGCCCGGCGCTCAGTGAGCGCGCCTGGCAAAAAGAAGACTGGATTGACGCTCGACATCTCCAGGTAAATCGGGTTTCCGACGGCATCGGCCGCGGCCTTGAGGGCCATGCCGCCGGCGCGGCTGCCGGTGAAGGCGGCCGCTCCTAAACGCGAGTCGCTGACCAGTCGCGTGCCATCCTGTCGCGAGGTCTTGTACAGCATTTGGACGGTGGCAGGCGGCAGTCCTACGCTTTGTGCTGCCTCGTGCGCCTGCTCGGCCATAAGCTGCGATGTTCGCGGGTGCAACGGATGCGCCTTGGCGATGACCGGATTTCCGGCGGCGATCGCGGCGGCAAAGTCGCCGCCCGAGATGCCATTGAACGCGAGCGGAAAGTTGTTCGGCCCAAACACCACGACGGGTCCAATTGCCGAGTAACATGAACGAATGTTGTTGGCCGAATCGATCGTAGCCATCCGCCAGCTGCCGTCGCGCGTGGCTGCCGCCGCTTGGCGAAGTTGGTTTACCGTGCGCGGCATTTCAACTTCCGCCAGCCGGGGCTTTACCGGGAGTGCAGTCTCTAAGTTGGCCTGCGCACAGATTTCGTCCGAATGAGCGGTTAATCGATCGGCGTAGCTTTCCAGGAACTGGGCAATTGTGTCCGGAGAGAGCGATTCAATTTCGACTGCAGCCGCTGCGGCTGCCGACAAGGCGGCGTCGCAATCGGCCCACGAACTGATTGAATACTTGTGTGGAAGCGGCTCGCCACTGGACGGGTTAACCGCTTGGATCGTGCCGGTTTCTTGTGCGGGGCGCCATTTGCCGCCAATCAATACAGGTTCCGTTGCCATGCTAAGACCTCATCGCAACGAGGAAATTGGAGCATCTAATGAGGACGGCGCAATTCAATGTTTGTGGGAGGCAGTGCAATTCGTAGAGTACCATCGGCCTCGGAGAGGCCTCCCACCCCCAATTGCTGCGCAAATCTCCCATCCCTCTCACGAAGCCGCGCTAACAGCGCGAGGCGCGAGCACCGGCCGTGATTCTATCGCCCGGCGGATGATCGACAAGATTTGCGAGCGCTCCGGCTCGACAAGAGGCAGGCGCGGTGGCCGAACCGTCTCGCTGCCGTACCCGCATTCGGCGGTGGCCAGCTTGATGTATTGAACCAGCTTCGGATGCGTATCCAGGTGCAACAGCGGCGTGAACCAGCGGTACAGCTCCAGAGCTTCGCTGTAGCGGCCCGAAATGGCCAGATCCCACAGCAAGCGATTTTCCGCCGGGAAGGCATTCACCAGGCCCGACACCCAGCCAACCGCGCCGAGCATGATGCACTCCAGCGCAACGTCGTCGACGCCGCAAAACAGGGCGTAGCGGTCGCCGCAGCGGTTCTTCAGATCGGTAATCCTGCGACAATCTTCGGATGACTCCTTAATCGCCACGAACCGCGGTTCGTCGGCCAGCTCGTCGAACATTTCAGGCGTGATGTCGACGCCATAGCTGACCGGATTGTTGTAACAGATAATTGGCAGATCGACGGCTCGAGCGACCGTGCGGAAATGAGCGATTGTTTCCCGCGGGTCGGATTTGTAGACCATTGCCGGGAGCAGCATCAGCCCATCGACGCCTGCCTCCTCAGCAGCCTGCGAATAGCGACACGCCAGTGACGTAGTATACTCAGCCACGCCGGTAAGCACGGGTACGCGGCCGTTGACGTGCGCCACCGCCGCCTTCAAGAAATCGAGCTTCTCGACAAACTCAATGGAGCAGCACTCGCCCACGGTGCCCATCAAGATCAGGCCGTGGACACCCGCATCGATCATCGCGTCGAGGTGCCGAAGCGTCCTTGGAATATCCAGGCCGTAGTCGGTTGTAAACTGGGTCGTCGCGGCCGGAAATACCCCGCGCCAATTCAGCGTCATCAAATTTGCCCTCGAAGCTCGGTTCTATTCCGTACCGGCCAGCGAGCCGAGACGTCGGGCCGACCCTTTGTCCCAACAACGCGAGATTTTGAGCGTCCCAGTCGCGGTTTGGAGCGACACTTTATTTGATTTAGTGTACAAAAACTAGAATTGAGTATATACTGGCTAGCGCTGGGAAGCAATAGCCTGCGCCGGTCTGCGGTGACACAAATACCGCCCTGTTGCTGACGTTGCCTACGGGGGCAACCTTTGTCGCCACGAATTGCCTTGATCGACCGGTCCCGATTCTCTTCGCGCCGGCGATGACGGCGATTAGCTTGATCGGGGTGCAGCTGATTCTGAACATCGTCGTCAGCCTGAGAATGATGTGTGCGTTTTCCGCACCGGCGCCGCGGTCGCGTTTTTCTATGCCCTTGTCGTGACGACGCAGTGAAGCCAGTGAGCGTGATCCGCCACTATTTACCCGATGCGACAGAACTTGCGCTTCAACTGCGCAGCCGCGCAATATCGGCAACTGAAGCCGTCGGCGCGGCGACTGATCGCATTGAGCGGTTCAACCCGATGGTGAATGCCGTGGTCACAAGGGCATTCGACGAAGCTCGTGCGGCCGCCGAGCGCGCCGACCGCATGGCATCGCGGAATGGACGGCTTGGCCCGCTTCACGGCGTGCCAATTCTGATCAAAGACCTCTTCGATTTCCGAGCCGGCATGCGTAACACGTTTGGTTGCCGAGCGACTGCTGACTTTGTTCCCGATCGAACGATGGCCCATATCGCCCGGCTAGAGGAGGCCGGCGCCATCATTCTGGGAAAAACCAACACGCCCGAATTTGGACACAAGGGAACGACCGACAACCGGCTGTTTGGGCCGACACGCTGCCCGTTTAATCTAACGCTAAACGCCGGCGGATCGTCCGGCGGCAGCGCGGCTGCCGTCGCCACCGGCATGGTTCCACTCGCTCAGGGCTCCGATGCGGGCGGCTCGATCCGAATTCCGGCCGCCTGGTGCGGGATCGTCGGATTCAAGCCGACGTACGGTCGCATTCCAAATACCGGTGCTCCCAACGCGTTTTGCTCCCACACGCCGTTCGTGCACGCCGGGCCGCTAACGCGGACCGTGCGCGACGCGGCTCTCATGGCGCAGGTCATGTCTGGGCCGCACGCAGACGATCCGTTCAGTTTGCCGGACGATCGGATGAATTTGCTCGTCGCGTTGGAGCGGGACGCGAAGCGGTTTCGACTGGCGTACAGCCGGGATTTGGGAGTGTTTGCCGTCGAGCCGTGCGTCGCGGGCGTCGTCGACGAGTGCGTCGCCGAACTTCGCCAATCGGGCCTGATGATTGAAGAGGTCGAAGTGCGGCTGCCGCTGGAGCAGGACGAGATTGCCGCACTGTGGCTCCGCCAGGTCGGCGTTCTTTATTTAGAAATGTTCGATGCTATGGCCGCAGGCGGCCTCGATCTGTTGGGAGACTTTTCGGAGGACATTCCCGAGTCGATTCACGAGATGGTCGAAACCGCTCGAAAAGCTTCGGCACTCGACGTACGTCGCGACGAAACGCTGCGCACAAGGATTTGGCGCGCCGCGCAGGACATATTTTCTCGATTCGACGGGCTGCTGACGCCAACCGTCAGCGCGTTGCCAGTTTTGAACGCCGAAAATGGCACAACACTCGGACCGACAACGGTCAACGGCCGGTCCGTTGAGCCGTGCATTGGCTGGTGTCTCACGCATCCGTTCAACTTTACAGGCCATCCGGCCGCGTCGGTTCCGGCTGGCCTGGCATCGAGCGGTTTGCCTGTCGGCCTGCAGGTTGTAGGTCGTCGCCTGATGGATGAAAATGTCATTTCCGTTTTGCGGCACGTGGAAGACGTGCGTCCTTGGCTCGCTGACTTGAACGAAGCGGCGGCGCGCATCGAGGATGCTAAACTCGCCGAAGTCGGAGCTTCGCAGAAAGGACTCTAATCCATGGTGACGCCCAATTATGACCCGCCGCGAAGGACCTCAACGCATTGGTCTTTGGTTTTCGTCGGTGTAGCCCTTCTCATAATCGCCGCCGTCATCCTGGTCCGGCGATCGAATGAAGGTCCAATGGTCGCTCCGCCGCTGAAGAAAGACAAACCTCAGGCTGCAGCTGCCGACAAGCTGCCGAAGATTCCTTTTCGAGACATCGCTGGCGACACCGGGATTGACTTCATCCATCGAGGCGGCGCGACGGGCGAGAAAATGTTGCCGGAATCCGGTGGCTCGGGCTGCGCCTTCTTTGATTACGACAACGACGGCGATCCGGATCTGTTGCTCGTGAGCGGTCGGGCGTGGCCATGGAACGAACAGCCGCCCGAACCATCCAACGCACTTGCGCTTTATCGCAACGACGGCGAAAAGTTTACCAATGCCACGGATGACGTCGGCCTTGCGGCCGAAGTGTACGGCCAAGGCGTCGCCGCCGGCGATTACGATGCCGACGGCGACGACGACCTATTCCTCACCGCGCTTGGCGGTAATCGCATGTTTCGCAACGACGGCGGCCGCTTCGTCGACGCGACGGACGACACCGGCGTTGCCGGCAGTTCGGGCGACTGGACAACCAGCACCGGGTTCTTCGATTACGACCGCGACGGCGATCTCGACCTTTTCGTCTGCAACTATGTTCGCTGGACGCGCGAGATCGATAAAGCGGCCACGACCCGGGTTCCCGGGCAAGGTTTGACGTACGCCCACCCCTCGAATTTCGACGGTATGCAGAACTATTTATACCGCAACGACGGCGGCCGCTTCGCCGATGTGGCCGCCGAAGCTGGTATTCACGTTACCGACCCAGACACGGGTAAACCCCTCGGAAAAGCACTGGCGGTGACGTTTGTCGATTTCGATCGCGACGGCTGGATGGATATATTCGTCGCCAACGATACGGTGCGGCACTTCCTGTTCCGCAACAAGCAGGATGGCACGTTCGAGGAGGTGGGCGAGTCGCGCGGTTTTGCCCTCAATGCGGCCGGCCTCACCACGAGCGGCATGGGCATCGACGCCGCCTGGTTTCGCAACAACGACGACTTGGCCATCGCGCTCAGCAACTTCGCCAATGAAATGACGTCGTTCTATGTGCTTGCAGGCAAGCGCCGAGACCTGTTCTTCACCGATGAAACGATTCCGCTTGGCATCGGCGGCCCGACACGCAACGTGCTCACCTTCGGGCTATTGTTCGACGACTTCGACTTGGATGGCCGAATCGACCTCGTCGAAGCTAACGGCCACTTGGAAGAAACGATAGCCGTTGCGCAGCCAAGCCAATCCTACAAGCAATCGGCCAAGCTTTTTTGGAACGCGGGAGCGAGCGCCCAGCCGCAATTTGCCGACCTGCCGGCGGCCAACGTCGGCGACTTAGCGAAACCAATTGTCGGCCGCGGCCTGGCGTCGGCCGACATCGACGGCGACGGCGACCTCGACCTGGTGCTTACCCAAGTTGAGGGACCGCCGTTATTGCTGCGCAACGAACAACAGTTTGGCAATCACTGGCTGCGCTGC
Source organism: Lacipirellulaceae bacterium (assembly GCA_035249585.1). Taxonomy (GTDB): domain Bacteria; phylum Planctomycetota; class Planctomycetia; order Pirellulales; family Lacipirellulaceae; genus JABDGM01. Next base: position 4,167 of record DATFGJ010000576.1, on the reverse strand, counting down.
AAGCTCGAGGGACGGCCAGGAAATCCGCATGCGATCGGTGCGACGGTCGAGCTGAGCGCCGGCGGCGCGACCCAGCGTCGTTACGTGCACCCGACCCGCAGCTACCTGTCGCAAACCGAGCCGATCGTGACGTTCGGGTTAGGTGCATCGCAAGCCGTCGAAAACTTGACCGTAACTTGGCCCGACGGGTCGAAGCAAGACGTAAAGGTCGACGCGGTGAACCAGACGGTCACCGTTGCGCAGCAAACTGTGCCGCAAGTTACCGAAGACTCTGCCCAGCAAGTTACCCAACAAGGTGCGCAGCAAAACGACGCAGACTTTCCTTCACTTGCCAACACTGCCAAGGCGCAGCTCGAAAATGGTGAACATCAAAAGGCGATCGAGCTCTTGAAGCAGGCACTGGAATTGCGGCCTGAATCGGCGGCAATGCGCCGAAATTTGGCCCGCGCGTACGTCCTCAGCGGTCAGCCGGAGCTTGCAATCGAGCAGCTCCGCCAGCTGCAAAGTGAGTCGGCCGAGCCCTCCCCGGCGGTTTCCTATCTGCTGGGTCTGGCTGCATTACGGCAGCTTCGCTACGACGATGCTGTCGAACAACTGCGCAAAGCGGTCGAGCTGGATCCAAACGAGGCCACGCTTCGATTTCAGTTGGGAATCGCGCTTTCGTCCCTCGGCCGCAGCGACGAAGCTCGCGAGCAATTTGTGAAAGCCGCAGAACTGGATCCGCTCCATGGCGGCGCGCAATACCAACTTGCGACGATTGCCCGCAAGGCGAGCGACCAGGAAGCGGCTGCCCGTTACATGCGCGATTACCAGCGAATTCGCACAATCAAGGGTGCGGCCGATCCGCAGGCGCTCGAGGAGTGCCGTTACACAAAGCCGGAGGGGCCGGAGTTGCCATCCCCTGCGCCGATTGCGACAGCCGGTCCGTCCAGCAAGTTCGTGTTGGTCGACGAAAGTGAAAATGATGAGAGCCAGCCCGGCGGTTTACTTGACGTCGCTGTCCTTGCGCTTGAGGAGAGCGGCCGGTATCAACTGGTCGGCGTCACCGAGGACGGCCAGGTCCTCATTATGGATTGCGACGAAGCGGGACGCGTTCGCGTGACCGCCAGAAGTGAGCAGCCAATTGCCGATTCGATTCGTCGTGCGACTGTTCTACCGGCCAACGCATTTGTCGACGAGCGCGCCCGGCAGTCAGTGGACGACGATGGCGAGAATCCCGTTGGCGATCAGCCGGAGATCGCGATCGTCACACCCGAGCGCACCTGGCTACTTCGCCAAAGCGCGACCGCAGGCTTCGAGGACCTGACCGAGTCGTCAGGCCTGGCAACGGCTCGCGGCGATGTTGCCAAATGGGTCGATTTGGATCATGACGGTGACGTTGATTTGTGCATGGGTTCGGCGGGCGGTCTGCACGTCTGGCGAAACAATAGCGACGGCACATTCGTCGAGGCGACAAGTGAATTCGGATTGGACGGCGTGGGGCCTTGCAGCGACTTCGCCGCCGCCGATCTGGATGGAATCAACCTGGGCGTCGATTTGATAGTCGCCGGGCCTGAAGGCTCATCGCTGTGGCTGAACCAGTATGCCGGCAGATTCGCCAAGTACCCGTCGGTGGGGTGGCCCTCTGCGGCACGCATTCTGTGCGATGACTTCAACAACGACGGCCTGCCGGACATCGTTTTGCTCGCACCCAACGAACTAACGTTGATGACGACAGGAACCGTTGAGCTACACAAGCAATCTCTGGACCTGCAAGAGCTTCAGGCTGCAACGACGATCGATGTCGATAACGACGGCTGGCTCGACGTTGCGATTTCGGGCCGCAGCGAAGGCGAGCGCAAGGCGTTTGTCGTGCGCAATTCCGGCGGCCAATTCCAAGCCGCCGTGGAGCCGATCCCAGCGCTCAAAATGCGCGCTGGTACGCGCTTGCTGGATGCCGATGTCGACGGCGACGACCGCACCGACGTCGTCGCAATTGGCCAAGATGCAAGGCTTGCTGTGCTACGTAATGAAACGCCGACGCCCAATCGCCAGTTGAAGCTTGCTTTACGTTCGTTCGTCGGCAGCCCGAGTTCTATCGGCGTGCGCGTGCAGGCTCGTGCCGGCAACTTCGTCGTCACGCGATGGACCGACCGCGAGTTGCCCATTGAAATCGGCATCGACGGCAAGCACAAGCTGGATTCCATTCAAACGCTGTGGATGAACGGCATCGCCAAGAACGAAATAGATGTGGCCGTTGCTCGTGAGCCGCTGCGGATCACGATTGTGGAGTTTGTGCGCAGCAGCTCATGCCCGTTTCTTTACGCTTGGGCCGACGGCGCGTGGCAGTTCGTGACCGACCTGTTGGGCACTGCGCCGCTCAATGTGGCGGTGGCGCGCGGCGTGCCGATGCCACCCGACCCGGATGAAGTTGTCGTCCTTGGCCCCGCCGAGCGATTCGCCGAAGGCTCACTGGCGGCGCGCATTCGCATCACATCCGAGCTGCGCGAAGTCATTTACCTCGATGAAGCACGGCTACTGGCCGTCGACCATCCGGACGACGCGACAGTTTTCTCGCGCGATCGAGCAGCGCCGAGCGGAATTGACGGGGCGCAAATCGCCGTCGGCAGAAATTCCCGCGCTCCGCGCTCCGCTATCGGCTCTGACGGCATTGACCGCACCGAGATGGTTGCACGAGCAGACAGCGTGTTCGCGCCGCCGGGGCCCGTGCTACCGCCTCCCACGGTTGGGTTCACGGAGCCGCTGTCGATTGAATTGGATTTCGGCCAATTGGAAAAAGCGGAAAAACCTCTCCTCGCGCTAACCGGCTGGTTCAAATTCGGCAATTCGTCAACGAACATAGCCGCCTCGCAGCGAAACGGATTGCAAGCCATCTGGCCGCGTTTGGAAGCCCGCGATGCTGCCGGCCAATGGCACGTCATTGACGAGATGGTTGGCTTCCCGGCAGGAAATACCAAGACGATCGTCTGCGACCTGTCCGGTAAACTGCCGCCCAATGCCGATCGGCTGCGGCTTACCACGTCGTTCGAAGTGCGTTGGGACCGCATAGCGCTTTACGAAGCAATGCCGACCAATGTGCTACAAGTTACTGAATTGAGGCCGGCGTCAGCCGACCTGCATTGGCATGGGTTTGCTGAGTTGCGGCCCGAGGCATCCGACCGCCCGCAGGTGCCTAACTTACATCGATTAAGGAATACATCGTCCTGGCTAACAAACGTTGAGGGTTGGTGCACGCGCTACGGCGATGTCACGCCACTCCTGGCGACGTCCGACCCGATGATGGCAATCCTCAACTCGGGAGACGGTGTGAGCATCGAATTCGATGCGTCCGGACTGCCGGCGCGTCGTCCCGGCACCGCGCGCACGTTGCTGCTCTACACTCGCGGCTGGATAAAAGAAGCGGACCCCAACTCGCTCGCCGACCGGCGCGTCGATCCGCTGCCCGATACGCAAGGCCTCGAAACACAGCCCGATACGGATTGGCAACTAAAATACAACACCCGCTGGGTACCGAGACACGTAGGTCAGATTATCCAGCCGGACGAATCACCATGAGTTTCTAAAGCGCAGGCCCTACTCCTTCGAGGAAAGCATCAAATGAGATTCACCGCTCGAGTTTGGGTCGTTGTACTTTTCACGTCACTGACAAACCCAACGATCCTTTACGCTCAGTCGGTTCCAATTCGTTACCGCGGAGCACCTGCCGAGTTAGCAATCAACAAGCTCAGCGACCGCACGCTTCAAATTGTGCTCTCGCCGATTGACGAGGCGACCGGCGAGCCTCGGCCGGAACCGCGCTCGAGCGTTTTGGTGGAACAAGAACCGCAGTCCGTGCTGCGCAGTCGGAATCTCGACGATGGCGGCCAGGACATACCAGTGGGCAATTTGACTGTGAAAATCGAGCCGGCCCCGCTGTCGATCTCGCTGCTTCGCTCCAATGGCGATGTGGTGCAATCGCTGCGGTTCGACAAAGATGCCGGCACGATCTCGTTTCGCGCCAAAGCACCGGTCTTGGGAATGGGCGAAGGCGCCCAGCAGTTCGATCGCCGCGGCACCCGCTACACGATGCGCGATGGCTGGGGCGCGTGGGAACGGCCCACGCACGGCTCCTGGGTCGCCGTGCCGTTTTTGATCGGCACCGACGGCTGGGCGCTGTTGGTGCACCAT
>DATFGJ010000575.1:0-3689 GCA_035249585.1 Lacipirellulaceae bacterium | reverse complement strand
GTACAACAAGGGAGCAAACAACAGGTCCCTCTGCCCCATTTCTGGAATGGTGTGATGCGACAATTTCGCTGCGTGGCCGCTTTCAGCTTGGCATTTGTCATTGGCTCCTTCTTCTCGGTCGCGGCACCTGCGGCGCAGCGCGCGGACCGCTCGCCGCTTGAGCAGGCGCAACGACTTCACAAGGACGGCAACTTCAAAGAAGCCTACGCGGCCTTGCGCAGACTGGCTCTCGATGAAGCTACTCCCTCCGGCGAGTTATCCACCGTCGTTCAAACGGCGATTTCCTGCCTTCAGCAGCTGGGCCGCGTGAATGAAATCGATGAGTTTCGCGAAGCGGCCGTCGCCGCTCATCTCAACGATTGGCGGCTGCTGATGGCAGTCGCGCAGTCGTATATCGACGTGGACCATCAGGGTTTCATGATCGCTGGCCAGTTTGAGCGCGGGCAACACCGTGGCGGCGGCCGAGTCATGCACGCAACCGAGCGCGACCGCGTGCGGGCGCTGCAGTTGTACCTCCGCGGCATGAAGGAGGCCGAAAAAGATGACGCAAAAGTCGACCAGTCGCAATTAGTAAAACAGTTCGCCGATGCCGTCCTCTTTGGCCGAGAATGGAATCACGCCTGGCGGCTGCAGGCGCTCACCGATCTTGAGACGCTGCCGGATTACGCAGAAGGCTGGGCGGGTTACTCAGATGCCCTTCAAGGCGCGCCAGTCGACGCCAATGGTGACCCGATCTTTTATTCCGTGCCGGAAAGTTGGGAAACAGCCAAAAACGACGGCCAGCGCTGGCGCTGGCTTCTGGAAACCATGGTCGAATGGCATCCCCAGCGGCGAAACGAAGAACGCCAGATTCGCGCGGACTTCCTGCATCGGCTGTTCGGCGTCCAGACCATGCATGAGTACATCATTTTGTTCTCGGGTGGCAGTGAAAGCGACTCAAACGATACGTCCAAGACCGCGCCCGGAACATGGGCGCTTGATACGCTCGGTGAAGACGAGACGATGGCCCGACTGGCAACGGGCATCAAGCGGTTCAAGCTGCCGGACGAGCACAACTTCATCAAGCTTTATCAGACGATCATCGAGGACTCACCCGGGAACGACGCAGACCGCAGCTTGTTTGCAATCCGCAGCCTGGCCGAGATTTTCCAGGACCGGCGGCAATACCCGCGCGCGGCCGAATACTGGCAAATGGCAGTCGAGCGCCTCAAAGATGACGACGAGTCGCGGGCGCACTACGAATACCGGCTCAAGCAGGTCATCGGCAACTGGGGCCAGTTCGAAGACGTGATGTCGCAGCCCGCGGGGCGAGGCGCCACGGTGGATTTCCGCTTCCGTAATGCAAAAAAGGTGCAGTTCGTTGCCCATCAGGTCAACATTCGCAAGCTGCTCGATGATGTGAAGGCGTATTTGAAGTCAAACCCGCGGCAGCTCGACTGGGAGCGGATGAATATATCGGAGATCGGCTACCGGCTTGTGCAGCAGAACCAGCGGCAGTATGTCGGCGCCGAAGTGGCGAAATGGGATCTTGAGCTCGAGCCGCGCGAGAAACATTTCGACCGCCGCATTACCGTAACCACGCCGCTGCAGAAAGCGGGCGCGTACCTGCTCACCGCGAAAGTCGAGGACGGGAACACCTCGAACATCGTCCTCTGGCTCGCCGATACGGCGATCGTCCGCAAGCCGATGCCGGACAAATCGTTTTACTATGTCGCCGATGCGGTCAGCGGCGCACCGGTTGCCAGCGCCGACATTGAGTTCTTCGCCTACCGCCAGCGGCACGTCGACGCCAACAATTACCAAGTCGACACGAAACAGTTCGCCGCACGTACGGATGCAGCTGGCCAGGCATTTTTACCGCTGCCCGGCAACGAAAAAGACCCCGCGCAGCATGAGTACCAGTGGATCACGACCGCCACCACATCCGACGGCCGGCTGGCCTACCTTGGCTTTCACAACGTGTGGCGCGCCGAGTACCACGACGCACAATACAACGAAATCAAGACGTTCGCGATCACCGACCGGCCCGTCTATCGCCCGGGCCAGACGGTCGAATTCAAGTTCTGGATTCGCCAGGCCAAATATGATCTGGACGACAAAAGCCAATTTGCCCACGAGTCGTTCGCCGTTGAGATTCACAATCCCAAGGGCGAGAAGGTTTACAGCGAAACGCTTACGGCCGACAACTATGGCGGCATCACCGGCAAGTTCGAGCTGCCGGCCGATGCCACATTGGGCCAATATCAATTGATGGTCGTCAGTCGCGGTGGCGGCACCTTCCGCGTCGAAGAATACAAAAAGCCCGAGTTTGAAGTGACGGTTGAGGCCCCGATCGAACCCGTGATGCTCGGCGAGAAAATCTCCGCGACGATCCGCGCCAAGTATTACTTTGGCTCACCGGTCACCAGCGCCGCGGTAAAGTACAAGGTAATGCGCTCGGAACACAGGTCGCGCTGGTATCCGCCCGGTCCTTGGGACTGGCTCTATGGCCCCGGCTACTGGTGGTTCGCTTATGACTACGAGTGGTATCCCGGTTGGCGCAATTGGGCATGCCGACGGCCGTCGCCGTGGTGGTACTGGCAACCACCGGCGGTGCCTGAAGTCGTGGCCGAGCGCGAGGTTTCTATCGGCTCCGACGGAACAGTGGCGGTCGAAATTGATACGTCGCTTGCCAAAATCGCTCACCCTGACGAGGACCATCGATACTCGATTCAGGCCGAGGTTGTGGACGAGTCGCGGCGCACGATCGTTGGCAGCGGCGACGTGCTCGTTGCCCGCAAACCATTCGAAGTGTACGCGTGGGTCGACCGAGGCTACTACCGCGTCGGCGACACGATCGCAGCCAGTTTCGCCGCCCGGCGGCTCGACGGCAAACCGGTTGAAGGCACAGGTAAATTGCGCCTGCTGAAAATCGTCTATGGCGCTGCACCGGAGCGCACTCCCGTGGAAACCGAAGTTCGTTCCTGGGATCTCAACACCAATTCCGAGGGCCACGCCGAGATTCAGATCAAGGCCTCAGAGAAAGGCCAGTACCGCCTGTCATATCAAGTCACTGATAATGCGGGCCATCAAATCGAAGGCGGCTACCTGTTCACAATCACCGGCGAAGGCTTCGACGGCAGCGAATTCCGCTTCAGCGACCTGGAACTGGTGCCCGACAAACGCGAGTATGCGCCAAATGACAAGCTTCAGCTGCAGGTCAATACAAATCGGCCCGGCTCGACCATCTTGCTCTTCGTGCGGCCGTCCAATGGCGCCTATCTTGCGCCACAAATGCTACGGACACGCGGTAAAAGCACTACGGTCGAGATAAGCATCGAGCAACGGGACATGCCGAACTTCTTCGTGGAGGCGGTGACCATCGCGGGCGGCCGCGTCCATACCGAGGTTCGCGACATCCACGTGCCGCCGGCCAAAAGAATCCTCAATGTTGAAGTCGTGCCGTCGGCGGGTGCCTTTGAGCCAGGCCAGCACGCCACCGTCAAGCTGAAGCTCACCGATGAAGCGGGTAAGCCTTTCGTAGGTTCCACCGTGCTTTCAATCTTTGATAGGAGCCTTGAGTACATTTCCGGCGGCGCCAACGTCGCCGACATTAAGGAATTCTTTTGGAAATGGCGCAGGCAGCATCGGCCCCACCTGGAAACTAATCTCGACCGCTGGTTTGCCAACCTTGTGCCGCCGAACGAAGG
>DATFGJ010000574.1:0-2598 GCA_035249585.1 Lacipirellulaceae bacterium | reverse complement strand
GAGATCGCCTGGGCAATGAGGCGCTGCAGCCTATCGTTATCCTGCCTGCGTAGCAGGGTGACGCCATCGGCGGAAAGGCGGATTCCGTCACCGTTGGAACGGAACGCCTCGGCGCTGCGGTTGGCATAGACGGTGCGTTTGCGCTCATCGAGGAGCAGGATGGCGGCGGGATAACGATCCAGCAGCTCCGTAGTCCACTGTTGCATGGCGCCCAGCGAGCCGAGCCGGAAGCCAATGGCCAGTGCCCGTTCGAGGTGGCGGTAAAGCGCCGCAAACCGCTCGATGTCTTGGGACTCGTATCTTCCGGTCTTCCGTGTGCGATGCAGAGCGATGCCCGCATGCACAGCCGGCGCCGGGCACACCTGGCCCACCAGGCGAAAACGAAGATCACTATAGCGCCCATGCCAGTCATAGTAGGGATGAAAGTCTTTCTCTCGCTCTGTGATGACCAGCCCATCGTGGACAATCGGCTGGTTTGGATGGCCGACGAGATACTGGACCGTGGGATCGAGGGGCGCCACCTCGTCAAGGTACTCTTGGACGAACGCTGGGTCTAAATTGATGTAGGTGAACGTGGGTAGTCGAGGCTGTTCGGAACCGTCCAGCACCCAGAAGGTGGCGGCCTGGCTGCCGGTGAGATTGCTCAGCTCCTCCAGCGCTTCGGGCCAGCGAGTTTCGTCCATGGCCGCGTCGTAGATTGTCTGGAGGACAGCTAGCAGGCGCTGGTCAAACTGCACTTTGACCTCCTGGCTGATTCAGCCCGCTTGGATTTCGTCGGAATCTAACTGGAGCTACCGGGATAAACAAGGCCTCAGAGAGCTGTGCGGAGAATCACGCAGCTACGGGCAACTTGTTGAAGCGCGCAAAGTCCGCTGCGGTAAGCACTGCTTTGTGTTGCAGCCTGGAACGCTCCCGAAGTCTATGTTGAATCCCTACCGGCTCATCGCATCGAAGAGCTGGAGCTGGCGGGTGTGGCCTTCGTCTTCGAAATGGACCGGATAATTGCCGGTAAAACACGCGTCACAGAAGCCTTCTTTTTGCCCGCCGAAGTGAGCGTACATGCCGTCGTTGCTTAAATAGGCGAGCGTATCGGCTTCGATGTAGCGGCGGATTTCTTCGACTGTGTTTGAGGAGGCGATGAGCTCAGAGCGCGTCGGTGTATCTATGCCATAATAACAAGGGCTGATCGTCGCCGGCGAGCTGATACGCATATGCACTTCCTTGGCTCCCGCGTCGCGCAGCATGCGGATAATTTTTCGGCTCGTGGTACCGCGCACGATGGAATCGTCGACCACCACGACGCGCTTGCCGTCCAAGACATCGCGTTGGGCATTGAGCTTGATCTTGACGCCGAAATTGCGAATCGTCTGCTGCGGCTCGATGAAGGTTCGCCCGACGTAGTGATTACGGATCAAGCCGAATTCCAACGGAATCTTCGCTTCCTCAGCATAGCCGATGGCCGCCGGCACGCCCGAATCCGGTACGGGCGTGACGAGATCCGCCTCGACGCCGCTTTCGCGCGCAAGCTGGCGGCCGAGCTCCTTGCGCACTTGATAAACGTTATGGCCGAAAAGCTTGCTGTCCGGGCGGGCAAAATAAATGTACTCGAAAATGCATTTGGCATGAGGCACCGGCGGAAACGGTTTAAGCGATTCCAGCTCACCGGCGGGGCCAATGGTAATGATCTCACCCGGCTCGACGTCGCGCACGTATACGGCCTCGATAAGATCCAGCGCGCAGGTCTCGGAAGCGACCACATACGCGCCGCGATTTTTTCCTTCGGCAAATCTGCCCAGAACCAGCGGGCGAAAGCCGTAGGGATCGCGCGCCGCGATCATCTTATCCAAAGTGAGAAACAGCAGCGAGTAAGCGCCACGCACCCGGCTCAGCGCTTCGATGATCCGCCCCATCAGGGTTGATTCCTTCGACGTGGCGATGAGGTGAATGATGACTTCGGTATCGGTAGTCGACTGAAAGATCGAGCCCGAGCGCTCCAACTCTTCGCGCAAAAGCGCGCCGTTGACTAAATTGCCGTTATGCGAAATTGCAATCGGGCCTTGGGAATACTCGACCACGAAAGGCTGGGCGTTTTTGAGGTGGCTTTGTCCTTGCGTCGAATAGCGATTGTGGCCGATGGCACTAGAGCCTTCGAGTCGCTTGATCACATCTTCTTTGAACGCATCGGCGACAAGGCCCATCTGGCGGTGGGAAATGAGCCCTCTGCCATCCGAGGAAACGATGCCGCAAGATTCCTGACCACGGTGCTGCAACGCGTACAGTCCGAGGTAGACCATGTTGGCCGCTTCGGGATGGCCGTAGACACCCATCACCGCGCATTCGTCGTGGAATTTATCCGACATCATTCAATTCACGATCGCGGAAATCCCCTTGTTGACCTTCGAGATTACTTGAGTTTCGCTGCCAGCGCTGTCGACCAAATCGCTCTTAACTCCTCGATCGGCAACTGCACCAACGGCTGAATCGTAAACCGGTTGCCGCCCACCGCGCCGATGATTTGCACGGGAACACTGTGGCGCGCGGCGGTTTCTTTCAGACGATCGATATTTTCCTCCTTCAACGAGACGACGATACGCGACT
>DATFGJ010000573.1:0-10136 GCA_035249585.1 Lacipirellulaceae bacterium | reverse complement strand
AGCAAATCGGCATCGGGAAACGTGAAGGCAGCCGCCAGTAGTGAGCAAACCACGAAGAAAATGTGGAGATAAACCGAGACACCCCACCAGCGGCCCAAACACACACTCCAGCGTTGGACGCAGCAACCGGGCATCACAATCTCTGCTCAGAACGAAACCAAGAGAATACCGATCTAGACCGAATCACGCGCCCCGCGAAAGAATCGCCGGCACCGAGCGAAGCGTCGCATGTATCCTACCAGCCCTGTCAACCAAGGGCAAATATTGCGTCAAGTCGGCGTGGTGATGTAGGGTGGGCATCCACCACCAACAGTCTTTGTCGTTAACCGACGCGCGAATACCCGACTGGTTGCCGATCTACGGCGATAACATGTTGAGCGGTGCCCCTTCATTTCCAGCAAATTTATCGGCATAACCCAACCGTTGTATTTTCCATGTCCAATGTTCAACGAGTCCTGTGCGAAACCCGGCGTTTTTCGGTAGTCGAGCTGCAATGCACTCGGCGCGACGGCAAACCGGCTACGTGCGAGTTTATAACCCACCCCGGTTCGGTCGCGATCCTGCCTTTGGTCGACGAAAACCGCGTTTGTCTGATTCGTAGCCGGCGGCTCACTGTTGGCGAAACACTTGTGGAACTACCGGCTGGTACGCGCGAGCCGGACGAACCATCCCATGAGACCGCGCGGCGCGAGCTGGCCGAGGAAACCGGCTACCGCGCGGTACGCCTCGAAGAGCTTGTTAGCTTCTACCCATCTCCTGGAATATCAAATGAGCGCATGTGGGTGTATGCTGCCCATGGACTTACCGCCGGTGAACCGAAGCTCGAGGCAAACGAAGAGATCGAAAACCTCATTGTGACTTGGGATGAGGCCCTGGCGATGATCGAGCGCGGTGAAATCCGTGACGGAAAAACTCTCGTCGCGCTGATGCACTATAAACGGAAAGTATCGAACGGCGGCAGCGATTGAGAAGTGTTACGAGCCTGCCGGAAAAGAATCTAAAATAAAAAAGCAGCGGCGGGTATTTGCCCGCTGCTGCTTTGCGTGAATTCCCTGTTCCGAGCGAAAATTTAGCTGCGGCTCAAGCGGCAGTCGCTCGCTCAACGTGGCGGCTCGCCCGCCAAATACTCTTGGCGGACGCGCCACCACGTGGTCAGTTTGTCACGATTGCATACTTGATGCCGTGGCGGTCCACTATTGACGCTGCGTGCGGGGCGGCGTCTGGCGTTCTGCCTGGCTGCGGGGCTGGCCGCCGCTTTCCAGCTGCTTGGCCAATTGCTTGGCATGGTCCAAGTGCTGCTGAACGGTCGGCTGCGCCTGCTGCGCAACCTGCGCCAGTTTACCTTGCTGCTGCTGCGAGATGACTTCCAGCGCAGCCAGGGATTGCATGTGCGAGCCAACCTGCGAGTTTATATAGCACTTATCGAACTCGACGCCCGATTTCTGCTGCAACTCGTCAAGCATGGCTTGCTTTTGTCGTTCGCCAATCTGCTTCTCGATCTGAGCCAGTTGTGCAATCGGACCAGTCATTTCCTGCGAGCCGTAGGCTTCGGTTTGCGTCTGGCTGCGAGTGGTTTGGGTCGCGCCCGGCGATCCGGGGAGCCTTGTCGTATCACTCGGCTGGCGCTGTGCGTCATTCTGTCCGCTTGCGCTGGTCGACTGATATTGGCTCTCAGTGCGCGTTGTGGTTTGTCCGGCCTGGCCGCCTGCCAGTTGCTCCAGTTGTTGCACAATCTTTTGATGGTCCTGCTCCAACATCTGTGCAAACTGTTTTACTTGAGGGTTTTGCGATTGCTGTTGGGCAAGCCGGGCGAATTCAATTTCGGCTTTGTTCTTAGCCAGCAAGCAGCCTGCCAGGAATTTCTCGACTTCCTGGGCCTGACCGCCGGCTTGCCGCTGCACGTTCCGCTCGCCGAGCCGGGTCCTCTGCGTCGTCCGGACGCGATCTTGCTGTAACTGAGTCGACTGATCACTTTGGTCCGTGATTGCGCGCTCCGAAATATTGTCGCGCGACTGCGTCGCGGCGCGTTCTCCGGCTTCGCGCTGCGCTATGGCGCTCCCGGCAACCAGGCACATAAAACCGGCTGCCGCCACCCCCCAATGCATTCTTCCAAAAGCGGACATGGTTCACTCCCTTTCGATGGTGGAATCCGCAAGCGATGGAGCGACACAGCGTCGCTCCGACGAAGAGCGGTAGGGGAGCAAATCGAGTGCCGACGCGACACTAGGCGCGAAGCGCGAGCGAGGGAAACCGAGCAAAGTCCCTCGCGAGCGCTTCGGGCTAGTGTGATCGAGAGGCGCGGAATTGTATTTTTTTAAGGCCGAGTTAGTTTTCGTTTCGTTGCCGCTCGCGGCCTCGGCCGTTGCGACCCGGGGCGCCGGGTCCGTTGCGCTGATTTCCGGCGCCCGCGCCGAATGCCCGCGCGCGCTCGCCCAAGCGCCGGCGGACGGCCTCCAATTCGGCCGCATTGATGGTCCCGTCGTTATCGAGATCGTCGGTCGGCTGAAACATGCCTTGCATGTTGGGCGGGATTTCATTGGGTGAAAGTCTTTGATCACCGTTTTGATCCAACTGCATGAACTGCCCAGTCATGCGGGCTGGATCGAACGCCTGGTTGGGGCCGCCGGGGCCGCCGCGCCAGCCGCGTCCGCCTGGGAACTGGTTGCGAATGTTTTCCATCGCGGCGGTTACCTCCGCGCGGTCGATTGAGCGGTCGCCGTTCGTATCGGCGCCCTCGAGCAGGGCCTTCAGGTGATCGGGAATCTCGCGACTGGTAAGTTTTCCATCGGCGTTGCGATCGTTCTGCATAATCTCTTCAATAAACTGATTGGGCGCTCCGCGGGGGCCCGCCGGGCCGCCTGGCGCGGCCGGTCCACCAGGTCCGCTGCGGGTTGACACTTCCGCAAATGTGATGTTCCCGTCCTTGTTGACGTCGAGCTTTCTTAGCTGGGCGACGGCGCGGCCAAGCTCGCGCTTTGTGATCGTTCCATCGCCGTCGGCATCGATTGCCGAGAACATCACGTTTGGCGGACCGCCTGGCCCTCGCGGCTGAGCGCCGTCGTCTGTGGGTTGTGCCGCGGGCGGCGGCTCGCCGGCGGCGTTGTTACGCGGGGTATCGAGAAACTGGCCGACGGCGATCGTCGCCGGCAATAGCGCGAACACGAGTGTTCCGATGAAAGCTCTCATCTCTTGCTCCTTATGACCGGGTTCCAGTCGCACCATCACCCGATAGCGGGCGAATCGCTGGAGCCGAATCGCCTGCGCCCAAGTATATCCCCGCGACTCAACAAATAAATGAGCGTGCGGCGAGAATTCCCATACAGCCCCCGGCTTTGCCGGGGGTTTTTGAAGTGGCATCGCATCTGTCGGGCAGGAACCCCCGGCACAGCCGGGGGCCGTCGGCGTGTGCGAATACAGCCCGATTCTTCAGGCTGCACGGCGATAGACAAGCGGGCGCGCCTGCCGGGCTTCGGCGGCGGTCCAGCGGCGCAAGACGACGGCCGCCAGATGGCCGCCGAAGGCGATGGAAAGTTTCAGCGCATGTTCCAGCGGCCGGACCCGGCCCACGAGCGGAATGCAATCGATGTCGCACTCCGGGTCAGGCTGTGTCAAGTTCAGCGTTGGCGGAGCAAAGCCGTCGCGCAGCGCGAGCGCCGTGATTGCCAACTCGACGCTACCCGAAGCATTCACCAAATGGCCCAACATCGACTTCGTGGCGCTGACGCAAACGGCATCGGCAGCCCGGCCAAATGCCGCGCGGATGCCGCGGCTTTCCATCAGGTCGTTTTGCTGCGTGCCCGTGCCATGCGCGTTGATGTAAGCAATGTCACGAGGTGTGAGACCGCTTGTGCGCAGGGTGCCGCGAATCAACTCGGCGAGCGCATCGCTGTTGGCGTCGAGGCTGGTGACGTGACGTGCATCGTTGAGAATTCGGCCGCCCAGCAGTTCGGCGTAAATCGCTGCCCCGCGCGCCCGCGCGTGGCTCAGCCGCTCGAGGACGAACATCGCCGCGCCTTCGCCCATGACGAAGCCGTTACGCGCCAGGTCGAATGGACGGCAGGCCTGCGCAGGCTCCGCGTGGTCGGCCAGCACGCCCATGTTGTAGAAGCCGGCCGCGAACAGCGGATGGATTGCCTCGGAGCTGCCGGCCAGCGCGATATCGCACTTATCATCGCGAATTGCGCGCAGGGCCTTCAATATCGCAATCGTGCCGCTTGCGCATGCAGTCGAGTTGCTGAGCCGAGGACCGCGCAGATCATAATCGCGCGCCACCATCGCGCAGGCAGTGTTTGGAAACCACTGATGCCACCACGGCGTAGACACGTAGCCGGAGTTCCTCTGCATTGCTTGCAGTCGCTCCAGCACGTATCCCGTGTCGCCCATGTGGGCGCCGATCGAGCAGCCGAAGCGCTCGCGGTCGACAGCGGCCAGATGGAGCCGCGCATCGGCCAGCGCTTCGGCCGCAGTTTGCCGGCAGAGAGGGATGTTTTTCAATTGGCCCGGAAATTCGCCCTCGACATCGACTGTCGCCCCCAAGAGCATTCCATCGGGTATTCCGGGCACTCCGGCCAGTCGCCCTACGCCACAATGACCGCGCTGGATCGCCTGCCAAACGGCCTCGCGACCCCGGCCGATCGACGCGGTCACGCCAATGCCCGTGATGACAACCGACTCGTCGTGTGAATGGGACGAATGCACTGATAAATCGGTATGCATGCTGTCGCGTCAGACGGCCGCGGAATAAAGGATAAGACGCCACTGCCAGCAGCTCTTGCGCGGCCGGCCCGGATGCCTCTCGCCCTGGAAAAGTTCTTTGAATTCGCGCGCCGGGATTCGAGGCATCCATATTAAAAAATCGGAAGGAACGCCATCGTAGCTCGTGCTATTCCAACCGCATTGGTCTTGACAGCGTTGCTAGCACGCTTAATTGTCGTGGACGAAATTCAAGCGAAGCGTGTGCGCGTGCTTGAAACACATGGCGGCGCCGAGCAGAATTACGTCGGCATCAATAAACGTCGCGAGCGCGCAAGAGTTTGCTGCCGCGATGATCCGCGAGACCACCATACCCAGTACGGATACGTTTAGGCCGTCCTATCCAGCCGTTGTCACCGGATGGGGAATGCAAGTTCCAAGCAAGCGGTTTCGCTGGCATCGTTGCCAGCGGCGTCGCCGGCTGGGTATGGTTTCTTCGCTTCCATTCATGAGGCAGTCGGGTTGCCAGCCGTCACACCAGGTTGATCCGCTGTTTGCACAAACAGCATGCGCAGCTGGTGCAGCAGGTTGTCGATCAATTGCTGCTCGGCGGGACTGAGATTGCCTTTCGTTTTGTTCCGCAAGACCTCGATCGTGTCGACGAGGTACTTCGCCTGATTGCGTTGGGCGTGAAGCTTTCCGGTCGCAGGATGCGGCAGCTGCCCCATCGCCATTAGCGCTTCTGTGCCCAGCGAGGTCAGCAGCAATTCGAAAGAAGCCGGAGGCATTTCCACGTCGGCGAGATCGGCTGCGTCGGCCGCCGGCCCGTGTGCCGAGGTTGAATCCGCGGCCTTACCCTGAGCGGCCTTTGCGGCCTGTTCCTTCTCGGCCTCAACGCGCGATTTCCAGTCTTCGTCGATGATGATTTTCTTTTCTTCGGGCATCGCGGGAGTTCCACGCATTGAGTTTTCCGAGGCATGTCGAATCGTCAGGCCGGTTGATCCGCCGCGGCGGACGACTCCTTAGCGGCGGACTTCTTGCCGGCTGCGCGGTCGCCGCGGCTGCGGTTGCGCTGCACCGCCGCGCCGACGAAGCCGGCGAATAGCGGCTGCGGCGAGGTGGGCTTCGATTTGAATTCGGGGTGATACTGTACGGCGACAAACCACGGATGTTCTGCGAGCTCGATCACTTCCACGAGCGCGCCATCCGGGCTGGTGCCCGAAAACCGCATGCCGTGCGCGGCAAATTGCTGGCGATACACGTTGTTGAACTCGTAACGGTGGCGGTGACGCTCCGAGATGTCGGTCTTTCCGTAGCAGCGGGCCGCGACGCTGCCCGTTTCCAGCCGCGTCGGCTGCGCGCCGAGCCGCATCGTGCCGCCCTTCTGCGTAATCTCTTTCTGTTCATCAAGCAGGCAGATTACTGGGTGCTCCGTGTTCTTATCGAACTCGGTCGAATGAGCCCCGGCCAGGTTGCACACGTTGCGCCCGAATTCGATCACCGCGCACTGCATGCCCAGGCAGATTCCCAAAAAGGGGATGCCCTTCGTGCGCGCGTAGCGGATCGTGTCGACTTTACCTTCGATGCCGCGCTCGCCGAATCCGCCTGGCACAAGAATGCCGTCGTAGCCACTCAAGAGCCTCTCGGGCCCTTCCGATTCGATGTCCTCGCTGCGGATGCGCCCGATGCGGACGCGCGCCCGGTGGGCAATGCCGGCGTGGTCGAGCGATTCATAGATTGACTTGTACGCGTCGTAATGCTCAGCGTATTTGCCCACAACGGCGATGCTGATCTCGCGGTCGGGGTTGCGCAACCGCCGCAGCAGTTCACGCCAGTCCTCCAAATCGGGCTCGACCGTTTTGAGGTCCAGCTTGTCGACAATCAGCCGGTCTAAGTTGTTATCCACCAGGCTGAGCGGCACTTCGTAAATTGAGAAATCCTTATCCTTCTCTTCGATCACGGCACCCGTGGAAATGTTGCAGAACAGAGCAATCTTCTCGCGGTCGTCGCGCGACAGCAAATGCTCGGTGCGGCAGATAAGGATGTCCGGCTGAATACCGATCTGGCGAAGCTGGCCGACCGAGTGCTGCGTGGGCTTGGTTTTGAGTTCCTTGGCGGCCTTCAAATACGGCACAAGCGTCAAATGGATATAGAGGCAGTTTTCCTTTCCCACATCCAGGGCAAACTGCCGAATAGCTTCCAGAAATGGCAGGCTCTCAATGTCGCCCACCGTGCCGCCAATCTCGGTGATGACGACGTCGACGCGGCCCTGGCGATCATCGCCCAACTTGGCAATGACACTTTTGATTTCGTTGGTGATGTGCGGAATCACCTGCACGGTCTTGCCTAAGAACTCGCCGCGGCGCTCTTTGTTGATTACGGATTGGTAAATCTGGCCCGTCGTGTAATTCGAATCGCGCGTGAGCGGACTGTGCGTGAAACGTTCGTAGTGGCCCAGGTCGAGGTCGGTTTCGCTGCCATCATCCAGCACGTACACTTCGCCGTGCTGGTAGGGGCTCATTGTTCCCGGGTCAACGTTGATGTACGGGTCGAGCTTCTGCATCCGCACCGAAAGCCCGCGCTTTTCCAGCAGCATGCCGATCGATGCGCTGGTTAGGCCCTTGCCGAGCGAGCTGACGACGCCACCGGTGACAAAGATATGTTTGGCCATGTTGATTCACCCTCCTGGCAATGAATGTTCCTCTCACGACGCTTGCGCGAACTGTCCTCAACAAGTTCATTCTAACGCGGCGCTAGGGCGCAGGCATCCCCGCGACCATCAGCTGAAAAACTGGCCCGCACCGACCGGCGAAAAAGCGTTCGGATAATGCTCGATAATTGGGCGGCGAGCATTTTCCGGCCAGCTGACGGCCACGACGTCGAACCGGGCCGCGTAATTTAACAGGCCGTTACGCTTGAGATAGGCCAGCGCCGCCTGCGTCATGCGCTGCTCTTTGCGCGTGTCGACCGCCTCCGAAGGATGGCCGGCGTCGTCGGACGTGCGCGTTTTCACCTCGACAAATACGATCGTGCGCCCGTCGACAGCAATGATATCCAGTTCGCCAAGCGGCAAGTCGAGATGCCGGGCGAGAATTCGATAACCCTTTCGCTTGAGAAACCGGGCGGCCGCGTCCTCGCCGCGCTGGCCGAGTGACTTCTTTACGAAGAAGCGTTGAGATAACCACGCACGGAGGCCCGACCCTGAAATCATAAGAACTGAAAGTCGCAGAGGAAGCAGAGCGTGATCAATCGCGCGTGCAGTTGGCGAAACGCCCATACGGTCAATATTCAGTTTGCAGTTTTCAATCTTCGAATATGCAATTATTCGACCTCTGCTTCCTCTGCGACCTCCTGTCAAATCAGTTCATTCTTTGGTTTCTCTCCGCCGCTCCTTCAATCGCACCGCCTTGCCCACGCGATCGCGCAGGAAATACAGCTTCGCTCGGCGCACGCGGCCGCCGCGCACCACTTCGATCTTTTCGATCTTCGGCGAGTGCAGTGGAAACTTGCGCTCCACTCCCTCGTTGGCCACGATCCGCCTGATGGTGAACATCTCTCGACTGCCCGAGCCGCTGCGCGCGATCACCACGCCCGAAAAAACCTGGATCCGCTCCTTGTCGCCTTCCAGGATCTTCGTGTGCACGTCGACCGTGTCGCCCACTTGGAAGTCCGGAACTTCAGTTTTGAGGCTTGCTTTTTCGACCAGTTCCAGGATTTTTTGACTCATGATTTATTCCTCTGCATGGCTGGGCGCCGCCCAAAGATCATCAATTGGTTTCATGGAACCACCAAGGTCACAAAGGGCTCGAAGCGAAACAAACGCATCTGCTTTCTTCGTGCTCTTTGTGCACTTCGTGGTTAAGTCTTGTCGTCATCAAGTAAATCGGCCCGCCGCCGACGAGTGCGGTCGACCTTTTGCTCCTCACGCCAGCGGGCGATTTCCGGGTGGTTGCCCGTCATCAACACGTCCGGCACCGTCAGTCCTCGGTATTCGCGTGGCCTGGTGTATTGCGGAAATTCCAACAGCGGCGGGTCGCCCGAAAATGAATCCTGCTTGTTGCTTTCCTCGTCGCCCAACACCCCCGGCACCAGCCGGGCTACCGCATCAATGACCACCATCGCGGCCACCTCACCGCCGCCCAGTATGTAGTCGCCGATCGAAAGCTCGTCCGGCGCGAGCAAATCGATCGCCCGCTGATCCACCCCTTCGTACCGGCCACAAATCAATACCAGCCGGCGCTGCCCCGCCAGCTCCTCGGCGACTCGCTGATTCAGCCGGCGTCCCTGCGGCGTGAGCAGCACCAGATGGCCCGGCGCCTCGCCCTCGCCTTGCACCGCTTCCACGCTTTCCACAACCGGCTCAGGCCGCAACACCATGCCAGGCCCGCCGCCGAACGGCCGATCGTCGACCTGCCGCTGTTTGCCTCGCGCCCAGTCGCGGATGTTGTGAACTC
This sequence comes from Lacipirellulaceae bacterium, assembly GCA_035249585.1. GTDB lineage: Bacteria > Planctomycetota > Planctomycetia > Pirellulales > Lacipirellulaceae > JABDGM01. The sequence goes on along the minus strand of DATFGJ010000573.1, from coordinate 990 downwards.
GGATGTCCAACACGCCCGCGTCGACAGCCCGCTTCACCAGGCTCTGACCCAAGTAGCCGGATAACATTTCCGGGAACAGGGTCAGCACATCGATCCGCATGGACGTCAATGACCGGTCACCAGTTTACGCCCCTTCCGGCACGGCCTGTTCGCCTTGCGCGGCCGGCATGTCTTGCGACTTGCCTTCCGTCTCCTCCGCATTCGCCGCTGGCGCACCTTCGCCTTTTTGCTTCTTCGGCTTCGGCAGACTTGCCGGCGCGCCGGGATCGGGCACCGCCTTGGGCTGCGCGAGCTTTTCCAGCGCCGCCTTCTGGGCGGCGGTGTGCGTTCCGTTCGTGCCGTACTTCTTGATTAGTATTGCGACGTTCTCGGACGGCTGCGCTCCCACGCTGAGCCAGTAATCAATCCGCTCGGCGTTGAGAATCGCGCGGGCATCTGTCTCCGGCACACGCGGGTCGTACGTGCCCAGCTCCTCGATCACCTTGCCGTCGCGCGGCGCGCGGCGATCGGTGGCACAAATCCGGAAAAACGGCTGATGGGACCGGCCCATCTTCTTCATGCGAATGCGAACAGACACGAATGGCTCCTCGGTAGTCGGCACACTTCCGTGTGCCGCAACTTAGACTCGACTAGCGTGAATATGGCTACGGCACATCGACCCGACATCCGGCAAGGCCGGCTGTCAGGTGCCCGGTGCCTGCTACAAAGCGGCGAATCCACCATTTTGCCGCAAACCGACGCTTCCCGGCAAGCCCTGTTAGACCCCTCAAGATTCGCCGTTTTCGTCGGCGCTGCCGCCGCGACGCTGCTCGCGTTTTCGGCGGCGCATCTCGCGATCGCGCTCTTTTTTGAGACGTGCCTTTTCCGCGTTAGTGAGCCGTTTGCCGGTGCCGACTTTTTTGCGCGCCAGGCCATTCGGGTTTTGAACGAGGCCGGTTTGCAGCTCGCGGACCATCTTCATCCGTTCACGCATGCCCTTGCCAGCCAGGG
>DATFGJ010000572.1:0-2270 GCA_035249585.1 Lacipirellulaceae bacterium | reverse complement strand
GCACCACGCGCGCCTCGAACGGCTGGTCGCGGCGGACGTCTGACGGCAGCGCGATGCTTTCCACTGCGACTTCGCTCGGCTGATCGAGCGGCACGGGCAAAACGTCGATGCTGACGCCCGCATCAGCAATCGCGCGGGCTTCTTCCAGCGCATCGCCAATGTTCTGATTGCCATCCGTCACAAGGACGATGCGCTTGGCCGCATCATGCGGGAACATGGCCATGGCCCGCTGCATGGCACCCGAAAGGTTCGTAAACTCGGGGTCGAGCAGGCTTTCCACGCGCGCCGCGAGCTGGATGTCGAAGTCGACGGGTGGAACTTCGACCTCCGCGTTGCGGCCGAAGACAATGACGCCGGCCCGGTCTTCTTTTTCGTCCCGGCGGTGCTCGCGAATCGACGCGTTGACGTAGCGAATCATGCCGGTCCGCCGCGCTTCCGGGATGCTCAGCGACTGGTCCAGCAGATAAATGACGGTGAGCTTGTCGGTCGTGCGCTGAAACTGCATCTCCGCCAGCGCGGCCACGATGAGCGTTACAACGAGCGTGCGAAACCCCAGCGCGCCCAGCCGACGCCAGCGGCCCAGCGCGCTCAGGCTGCGGTAGCTGTACCACCACAACACCGGCAGAATTGCCAGCAGAAGTAAATACCAGGGACTGTTGAAAACGAGCGACACCGTTGGATTGCACCCGTCCGACCGTTTGCTAGAGGCCGCCGCCTAATCGATTCGATATGTGATATGCATTGCGACGAAACGATCTGGCCTTTAGCCTACCCGTTTGGGGTCAAACTCTCAATCGCTTGGCGGCCGTCCGGTTATTTCGCGGTTTCTGTTTTAAAACCCTCTCCCCGTGGGAGAGGGTAGGGTGAGGGTGCCTTGAATGGCATCAATTCACCCTCACCCCGCCCCTCTCCCAAAGGGAGAGGGAGGATTTCAATGCACGTTCTCAGAGTGACAGCCGCATTTGGCGCGGTTATCTTGTGGTCACAAGCCTTCCTATTGACTGATGCGCCGCCAATGGGCCGAGGGCGCCCAACGGAAGCCCGGATGGAGGGAGTAATTGCTCGCATCCGGGGTCCTTCGTTGCGCAAACATCAATAATTGTTCAAGGAGTATGAACATGGGTCGGAAAACCGGTTCTTCGCGCCGCACCTTTTTGAGGCAAGCCGCGGCGGCTACCGGCTCGGCGTTCGCCGCCCCGCTTTTCGTTCCAAGCAGCGTCCTTGGCCGCGGGGATTCGGTTGGAGCCAACGAGCAAATCCTCATCGGCGTCATCGGCGTGGGCGGCCGGGCCCGGCAGTTAATTGATCAAATACCGCCCGGCGGGCGCGTCGTGGCGCTGGCCGACTGCTATTTGCAACGGGCCACTGACGCGGCCAAGGAGCGCGACTCGAAATGGGCCGTTTACCAGGACTACCGCCAAATGTTCGACCGCGAGAAGCTGGATGCGGCCCTCATCGCCACGCCCGATCATGCGCGGACGCTGCCATGCATCCGCGCGGTGCAGGCAGGCCTGGATGTGTATGCCGAAAAACCTCTCACGGTTTATGTGCGCGAAGGCCGCGTACTTGTCGACGCGGTGCGCAAACACAATCGCATTTTTCAGGTTGGCACGCAGCAGCGCACGATGGAGATCAATCGCTTCTGTTGCGAGTTCATCCGCGAGGGCAAGATCGGCAAGGTGAAGTTGGTGTCGGGCGTCAATTACACCGGCCCCCGGCGTTACGAGAGCTTGCCGGAAGAGCCAATCCCGCCGGGCGATGACTGGAACGTGTGGTGCGGTCCGACCGAGCTGCGCCCGTTCAACAGCCAATTGCAGTTCGGCTGGATGCAGTGGCGTGACTATTCGGGCGGCGAGATGACCAACTGGGGCGCTCACGGCGTCGATCAGATTCAATGGGCTCTCGGCAAGGACGACACCGGCCCGACCGAGCTGTGGCCTGAATCACCTGGCCCGAATGGCGCCGTCTCAATGCGCTATGCCGACGGAACGCTCGTGAAGTTCGAACGAACCAATGCGCCCATGGGCGGCGCCGTGTTCACCGGCAGCGAGTGCAAAATGGAGATCAACCGCAACCGCTTCGCCACGAACCCGCCCGACTTTGTGAAGGATGCACCTGATCCGGCTGTCGCGGAGAAATGGGAGGGCGACGGCTGGATCGCCAGGCCGCACATCCAGAACTGGCTCGACTGTATCAAAACGCGCGAGCGGCCTAATTCTGACGTCGAGATCGGCCACCGCTCGATCACGATTTGCCACTTGCTCAATATC
>DATFGJ010000571.1:0-5816 GCA_035249585.1 Lacipirellulaceae bacterium | reverse complement strand
TGAATTCGCTGCCCGGAGAGGCAATTAGTAAGAGCCTGTCAATTCTCCGCGCTTATGGCAGGTTCCTGGAAATCGGCAAGACTGATATCTACCAGAACCGCATGATCGGCTTGTTGCCGTTCCAAGACAATCTTTCTTATTTTGCAATCGACCTGGATCGCATGCTGCGCCAGCGGCCCGACGCGATTCGCGACTTGTTCGCGGAAGTGATGCAACATTTCGCGCAAGGCCATTACCGACCCCTGAACTTCACACGCTGTGAAGCGGAAGGCACTGTCGATGCCTTTCGCTACATGTCGCAGCGGAAAAATATCGGCAAGGTCGTCGTGTCGATGGACGCTCGAGAGTCGAGAGTCGACAGCCAAGAGCCAGAGGCTGCTGATGGTAAGTTAATTCGGCAGGACGGCGCTTATCTGATCACCGGCGGCTTGGGCGCCCTGGGCTTGCGCGTGGCCGAGTGGCTCGCCGACGAGGGGGCTGGAACTATTGCATTGATGTCGCGACGCGGCCCGACGGCCGAGGTCGACACTACTCTCGGCGGGATTCGCGAAAAAGGGTCCAAGGTTGTGATCCTCACCGGTGATGTGGCGGATGCCGCGTCGCTGGCGCGGGCGCTGCATCAGTTGCCGAAAGATAGTCCGCCGATTCGTGGCATCGTCCACGCGGCCGGCGTGCTGGCCGACGGCATTTTGAGCGAGATGACCCTCGAGCAGCTGGATCGCGCGATGCGGCCCAAGGTCCGCGGCGCGTGGAACCTGCACGTCGCGACACAAGACCGGCCGCTCGATTTCTTCGTGCTCTTCTCCTCGGTGGCGAGCGTTCTGGGCTCGCCCGGCCAGGCGAACTACGCGGCGGGCAACGCCTACTTGGATGCGCTTGCACACGCGCGCCGGGAACAAGGCTTGCCAGCCACTTCGATCAATTGGGGCCCGTGGGCCGGCGCCGGCATGGCGGTGGAAGCGGGTCGAGGCGATGCGGTTCAGTCGCGCGGCATGCGGCTCTTGGAACCGGAACTCGCCTTGGAACTGCTGGGGAGGATTGTGCGCTCGCGCCGGCCGCAGGTCGTCGCCGTGGATGCGGCTTGGGACGATCTATTGCGGTTGTATGGTTCGCGGCGGCCGGTTTTGTTGCAGGAAATCGCCGCGGAATCGCAGCAGGGCGACGGCCAGAAGACCGCCGGGCGCGTCGACCAGTCCTTCAGGAACGAGTTGCTGGCAGCCGATGATGCGACGCGCCGGTCGATGGTTTGCGACTACATCCGCGCGGAGCTGGCGCGCATTATCGGCATCGAGCCGGCAAACCTGGAAATCGACCAGCCGCTCTCCACGTTCGGCCTCGATTCGCTGCTAGCGCTGGAGCTAAAGAACAACCTCGAGGGCCGGCTCGATTTCACGCTGCCGATGGCCAAGCTTATGGAAGGCCCCAGCATCGCGTCCTTGGCAGAGGAAACGGTGCGGCTGGTCGCCGGCGCGGCGCCTGCGTCGACAAGCGCGAAGGTTGCCGAGGAATGGGTTCCGCTATTGGCGCTGCGAGCGGGCCGCTTGGGCGATTCGAGCACTCTCGTCGAAGGGCTGCCGCCGCTGGTATTGCTTCCCGCGCTCGGCGGCGACGTGCGCTGCTATGCCGATTTAGTCCAGCGACTTGGCGATGACCAGCCCGTGTATGCGTTCCGACCGCGCGGGGCGGATCAGGATCTGCCGCCGCATCGGTCGATCGAGGAAATGATCGACGATTATGCTGCCGCGCTGCGCAAGTTGCAGCCAACTGGGCCTTACTATCTTGCCGGCTGGTCGACCGGCGGGATTTTCGCCTTTGCATTGACCGAGGCGCTGGAGCGGTCCGGCGAGGAGGTGGCTCTGCTGGCCCTGTTGGATACGCCGCTGCCGTCGATCTGCGATGAGATCGATCTGAGCGATGATGCGCGGTTCCTCTGCGACCTGATGAATTACGCCAATCGATTTGCCGGCACAGACGTTCGCGTCAATTACTCGGAAGTCAGCGTGCTGGCGCCCGAGGAGCGATTTAACACGATCTTGGCTGAAGCGCGCCGGCAGGGCATCGTTCCCTCCGACGCTCCCGAGTCATTCATTCGTCGCATTGTGAACGTCGGCAAAGCGAACGTGCAGGTCATCCAAGGCTTTGTACCGCGGGCGATCAGCGCTCCTGTGCAATTATTCGTGCCGACGACCAAAGGAGGCCTGGCCGAGGTTTCCGGCCGCGAGCTGCCCGAATCGAACGACTTGGGTTGGACCACCGAAGTCGGCCAGGATGTTGAAATTCACGAATTGCCAGGTGACCACTTCACGATGATGGTGGGCGAGGGGGCAACGCAGCTCGCCCGGCAACTTGCAGCGCTCATTCGATCGGCCTCGAAAGTCGAGCTGCGCGCAGCAGAAACGGCGCCAAATTGAGCCGTCGGTTGTGCGAACGAAACGCTAATTGCTTAAGCTGGCCGTAAGCTTCTCCAGCGGCAGCTCGCGAATTCGCTGCGCCGCTTCGGCCGTAAGCGCGTAGTTGGCAACAGTGCGGCGCACCATGCCGTGGACTGAGCCGGGCCGCATCAACAGCCGTGCGGCGATCCAACCGAACGCCACGGCGCTGAGCGGATCATTTTTGGGCCGCGTGAGCTCGTCGCGGCTGTTCTCATACAAGCCGCGCCGCAAGAACCGTTGCCTCAACTCGGACAACAACGCCCCGCGGCCGGCCCCCTCGAGCGCCCGGGACATGAGAACCAGCATGGCCGCGTGGGAGCGAACGCCAGGATTCGCTGCCGGCTGCGGCGGCACGTCGCGCTCCATTGCGACGTCGACCCATCGCTGCGTGAGATTCAAACCGCTGAAGTTGGCATTCGCGCTATCCCCGATTCTTGGATTGGCTTCGATATACTGCGGCCGCTCGTGGGCTTCGTCGTAAAAGTAGTCGCAAAACAATGCACCATGCCAGCCGAGCCGCTCACCCAGTCGGCGCATGTGCTCCTCGACGACCGGATGGCGAACGCCGACTTTTGCCACGGCCGCGCCGCCCACGCCGCGGCGAAGAAGGACCGTGGCGTGATGCGCCACGAGTCGGCCATGCTGGAATATCGCGCGCACAAAACCTTGTGCGCCCGCCGCCGGCTTTTGCATCAGGATCGGCATGCCCGGCGACCACCAACCGTGCTCTTCGAAATCGCGAAGTGCGGCCTCTAATTCCCGTTGACTTTGCACAAGCCGCACCGTTTGACCTGCCGTGCCAAAATCCAGCTTCGCAAAGCGCGGGTAATCGGACCACTGATCGATCTCACGTTGATCGACGAGCACATGCGTTTCCGGGTGCGGCAATTGCAGCTCGTTGGCCAGCGCGTGGAATTGCAGCTTGCTTTGCAAGATCGTGATGACATTGAAATCAGGGATAGCGACGCGCACCAATTGGCGAAGCGGCTCGCGCACGCGCGAGAGCAAAAAAACTTCGTCGTGCGGCGGCAGTAACACGTCGTAGCGGCCGAGACGCAACCGTTCGCCGAGGCACTTCAAAAAGCCGCACGGATCCGCCGTGAACGACGGGCAGCGGTGCCAGCGGCGAATCAAAGTCGAGACGCGGCATTGGCAAAGCGGGTCAGGATCGAGTACGTCGATCGTGTGCTGCGGCCCGAGGTCATAAAGAATCTGCCGAGCCGAGATGCTCGATCCTTCGGTCATCAAAATGCTTAGCCGGCGCTCGGGCGAATTTGCGGCGGCATCGGACATCGTTGGGATTCGAAGACTGGTTTTGGAGCGAAGACTATCTCTTCTCAAGGCTGGTTATGACGCGCAAGTCCCATATAATAACGGCCGAGGCGCACGAAGCCAGCGCATTGAATCGTGCAGTAAGTAAAATGGTACTGAGAACCAGTCGCCGCTGAAACCGATGCGGCCAGTTGCCCGGCGCGCATCTACGGCGTTCACTGCCCGGCAGACATCGCGAATTCCCGGTCGAAATCAGGCGAGAACATGGTCGCTCGTTATGTCTATCTGGCCTGGCTGCGCAGTCGCCTGCGGCGTTTTCTGGCCGACAGTCGCCGAGCGCGCGAGTTTCAGCATCGCGCGTTGTTGCAGAAGATTCGGCGGCATGCCAGCAGCGATTTCGGCCGTGATTATGGCTTTGCGGCGATCGGATCGCTGGACGACTTTCGGCGGCAAGTTCCCGTGCAAACCTACGAGGATCATCAGCCATATATCGGCCGAGTCCTCAACGGCGAAGTGACCGCGCTTTTCGCTCCCGGCACGAAGCTGCGTATGTTTGCCATGACCTCGGGGACGACGGGAGAACCTAAACGCCTGCCGATCACCGACGAGCTGTTTGGCGAATATCGGGCCGGTTGGCGATTGTGGGGCGCAGGCGTGTACGGCGACCATCGGTCGCTGCTTCACAAGAAGACACTGCAGCTCACCAGCGACTGGCAACAGTATCGTGCGCCGAGCGGCGCGCCGTGCGGTCAGATCAGCGGCCTGGCCGCCGCGACGCGGCCCAAGATTTCAAACCGAATTTTCCTGCCGCCGACCGCCGCCGGCCAGATTCACGATGCCGCGGCGAAGCATTATGCCGCGCTCCGGTTCGCGCTTGAAACCGACCGCATTGGCATGATCATCACGGCCAACCCAAGCACGCTCGTTGAATTGGCGCGGCGCGCCGACCGGGAGAGCGAGTCGCTCGTGCGCGATATTCATGATGGGACACTGTCCTGCGAGGTGCCTGCCGAGGTGCGAAGCGCGCTTGCGCGCTGGATCGCTCGTCGCCGGCCGCAGCGCGCACGGCAACTGGCCGCTTTAATCGAGCGGCACGGCGCGCTGGTGCCGAAGCACGCGTGGCCGGGGTTGGAAGTGCTCGCAGTGTGGACGGGCGGATCGGTCGGCGTGTTCTTGCCGCAGCTGGCGGCCCTGTACGGCGAAACCGCCGTGCGAGACCACGGCCTCTCGGCCAGCGAGGGCCGCATGAGCATCCCGCTGGCCGATGGCACCTCGGCCGGCATCCTCGATTTCTATCACCACTTTTTTGAATTCATTCCTGTCGACGAGCACGGCAGCGAAAACCCGACTGTGCTCGAGGCACATGAGCTCGAAGAGGGCGCCGATTACTTCATTCTGCTCACCACTTCGGGAGGGTTGTACCGTTACGACATCCACGACATAGTGCGCTGCGTCGGTTTCGAAGGCGAAGCGCCTCTCGTGGAGTTTTTGAACAAGGGAAAGAGCTTTTCCAATATCACGGGCGAGAAACTCAGCGAACATCAGGTGATCAATGCGATAGAGCAGAGCTTCAGGCAGTTGCGCGTGCCGATCGATATTTTCACGCTGGCGCCCGTGCTGGAGGACAAACCGCGCTATGTGCTGCTGGTGGAGCCGCACGTGTATCGAGCCCGTGGAGACGAATTAGCGCGGCTTGTACAAATCAATTTAGAGCAAGCGAACGAGGAGTACGCCGACAAGTGCGCCGGCGGCCGCTTGCTGCCGATCGAGGTTCGGCAGGTGCCGGCCGGCACGTGGGACAATTTGCGGCGCGAAAAAACCGCCGAGCGCGGCAACTTCGAGGAGTACAAACAGCCCTGCCTCGTGGGCGATCTGGAATTCGCCGAACGATTGGCGCCGCGCCCAGCTTCCGCCGAAGCCGCGAAAGCAGCTGGAGCGGACCATTAACCGGCATCCTGTCTATTGGGTGATGCGCCTTTCGCGGCAAGGGCACGTGCTCGGCATGCTCGTGAGCATGGTTCGGGGCCGTTCGCCTGCCGCTGACTTCGGATAGCTCAGTCGAGCCGCGCGGCGAAGCACGCCACCCGTCAATTGGCCAGTTCCGTACGCTTG
>DATFGJ010000570.1:0-5016 GCA_035249585.1 Lacipirellulaceae bacterium | reverse complement strand
GTGATCATGCTGGCCCAGCAGAGCGGGGCGACAATTTATGATCAGCGCGCCCGGCAGCCGTTCGTGGCGACATTGGCCACCTTTTTCTTCCTCGCAATCCTGCTGGGCACGCTTTCACAGGCCAGGAGAAATAATGCGGACCGGGGCGGCGACCGCACAGTGGCCGCATCAACCTCCGTCGCCAATCCGTTCAGCCGTGCCGAAGAAGGGGCCTCGATCAACACGCTCCGCAGCCTCGGAAGATCGCTGTTCGGCGATTACTTGTTCGCGGTCGAGCTGGCCGGCACGCTATTGCTTGTGGCCACAATCGGGGCGATCGCCATCGCGCCACGGCGCCGACGGGGGACGCTATGACTGAGGGCGCTGAACGATATCTGGCCGTTGGCGCGCTGTTGTTTATACTCGGCGCGCTGGGTTTCTTTACGCGCCGCAACCTCATTGTGATGATGCTCTCGGCCGAGATGATGCTTCACGGCGTGTCGCTGACGCTGGTCACCTTCGGCCGCACGCACGGAAACCTCGAAGGCCAGGCCTTCACAATCTTCATTCTCACGGTGGCCGCCTGCGAAGCGGGCCTGGCGCTATCGATCATTCTGGCGCTCTATCGCCAGTCGAATTCGCTGGACGTCGAATTGTGGGCTGAGCTGCGCGAACCTGATCTGCCGCCGCCGAGGGCGGCCGATGATGCCGAGGAGCCGCCGTTCGTGCCGCCAATACCGCGCCGCTTCCCGCGGCTCACGCCGGCGGGCGTCGTGCCTGACATCCAAGAACCGCGCGATCGACGGCTGATCGATGATGCGGAAAATCCAACTGGCGAAACCCCGGTCGGACCCGCTCGCACGGAAGAGTTTTTTAAGTCGGTGTGATTAGTGAATTGTCGTGTGGGAGGCGTCTCCGACGCCGATTGGCCACACGAATTCTCGCGGGTGGCACGCCCTGAGGCTCTGCGAAGGGCGTGGTTCGCTGCGAACAAATTCGCCACGCCCTTATAGGGCGTACCACCCGGAACTCCCGGACGGTCTCAACGATTTGGGATGTGTTCCAAGAAATTCATCGCCTACCGCTGCATTTCGCGAAACTGCTTCCAGCTAATCACTTCGATGCCCAAGTCCTTCACCAAGGCGATCGTTGCCGGATCGGTGAAGATGCGGCGATCGCCGTCGCGGCGCGAAGCGCTGTCGGTGATTGCGCGCAGCTCCTTATCATCGTAGCCGCAATGGATGATGAGTTCGCTTACGCCCGCAGGCAGATCGCGCAAAAAATTGATGTAGCTCTTGTGGCGCTCTTCATGGGAGTCGCCATCGTAGAACTGCCCGATGTTGTCCAACAGCGGAAAACGGCGTGATTTGAGCCGCTCGATCATCGCCTGTCCGCGGCTGGCCAGCGCCGGGTACTCTCGCGCCACCGGCGGCGAAATCTCTCGGATAAACAGCACCAGCAAATCGAATTCCAGACCAAGCTTCACGTAAACTTCCACCAGGTCGGGCCGGCTGAACAGCGCGCCCATGTGCGTGTCCAGGTGGCTGAGCGGAACGCCGAATTGCCGGGCGCGGTTGATCTGGGCCCGCAGCTCGAGCTCGGCTTCCTTCGTTTTGACGTGTTGCATCACAAGTGCCACGTTGTCCCACAGATATCCCTCACGATCGACGAGGCTGGGAACTTGTTCGCGCGGAGCCACCGGCCCCCAGCGATAAAACTCCCACTCCGAAGTCAGCGTCAGGTGGATGCCATAGTCCTTCTCTTGGTGCTTGCGCGCATAATCGGCAAATTCACCAAACCACGCTGGCGGAACCAGGATACTGGCCGACGAGACGATGCCCCGCTCCATCGCCTCGATCGTCGCCCGATTCACCGAATGCGACATCCCCGCGTCATCCGCGTGGATGATCAAGTATTTCTTTTGGCCGGCCGCAGGTTCATCGCAGAATGCCACGGAGGCGCTGGCCATACATGCCAACCACACGATGAGCCATCGATGCTTTACGGGCATAACGCAAATTCCTTTGAACAAACATGGTGCAATCGGCCAGAACCGCTCGGCATCACCTGACGCGCGACATCTGCTTGAGGAACGCCCGCTCCAGGTCATCGAGCTCGCCGAAGTGCTCGCGAAAATCGGCCAGGCGCTGCTGCCGATCGTCCTGCAACAGCGGCCGCTTCGCGGCCAGCAGCTTCAAATAGCTCGTGTATTCCCTTGGCCTGTACTTGATCAAGTAATAATTGAGTGCCCACGCATCGGCGTAGGCGTCGGCGGCCAATCGCGGATCGCGAAAGCGCCGGTCGTCGGCCACCATGCGTTCGAGCGCGCCGGCTTCCCAGCCCGGCAGGTTCTCGCGAAACGTCGTCAGCCGCGGGTAATTGACGCGGCCGATTCCCCGCCAGCCGCGCGTGCTGGCCAAATCGGGCGCCTCGAAGTACACGGCCATGCCCTCGCAAAGCCACAGCGGGATATCCGCGTAGCGCGTTTGCAATCCGCAATTGAACGCGATCTGGTGAGTGGCTTCGTGCACAATCGTGGCCACGAGCGGCACGGCCGCTGGCTGCGAGAGCATCTGGTTGATCTCGCGCATCGAGCCGCGATGACTGCCCGCGCCGCGCAGCGCCTCGGCGCCCGTGAGGTCGAACATGTTCACACGGTTCGAGCGCAGGCTGTAGAAACCCACGATGTTGCCCACGCCCGCCGGCAAATCGCCGCGGCTCGCGCGGTCATACGTCGCGCGGTCATTAAACACCAGCACGGCGAGCGGAAACTCCGGATCCTTCAGTTCGAAACCCTGATTTTCCCAGTAATTGGTGAACGCCTTGTAGAGCCGCTCCAGGAGTGAGCTGGTCCACTGTGCGTAAGCCCGCGACGTATTGTAGCAAACCACGTAATGCGGAGTCGTATGAATGCGGAAGCCCGCGGGCAATTCGGCGAGCAATCGCTCCGCCAGTTTTTCTTGCGTAACCGGAATAAACGGCTCATCTCGCTCGACGCGGCTAAGAATCTTGTCGGAGTCCAGCAGCCACAAGGTGCCGTCGTCGGTTTCGAGCAGCACGTCGCCCGCGGTCGCTTCGACGAGAATGCGTCCCTCGAGTGTGTGCCGGCGGCCTTCGTGAACGGCCACGATTTCTTCAATTGCATCAGCTTCTGCAGCAATTTCTCCGCGCTCGGCCAGCTGCGCTTCGGACTCCACTTTCTGCGCAAGCGCGGGGGCCGCGCCATTGCATACGGCCATGAGCCCAATCAGTATGGAGATGCGAATCTGCATCTTGTCCATGCACTCTTCATTGGCCAAAGCGGCCCACCACGGCCTTCCCGGTCTCGCTGACGGCCGTTTATGCCACAGGTTGCCGCCCCCCGCATCGCGACAGTTTAACCACGTAGCAAAGCTTACTTTCGCGATTCAATGCGGGTGGCCAATAGCAATCATTTTTGTTGACTTTGGATACAATGTTGTGTTATTTTCGAACTGGCCTTGGAGGATTCGGCGGAATTCCTCCGCGTTTCTCTCTGTTGCGAATCGGGCGGCTTCGCCGCGTTGCCACTGTTCTGGCGCCGCGTGCGGTCGGGCTCAAAGTCGCCTCGATGCGTTTTGATTCGGTGTTCTATGCGCCGGCCGGCTGTGGCAAGCCTGGCTCGCATTGAACTGTTATGGGTTCGCCGGGGGCTGGCGAATCCCCAGAAAGAGCTGCTAAGTCAGCGGCTCAGGGAAATTGGAGTTTACCATGTTGCACAAGCTGCTGCTGTGGAGTCATCGGAATCGGGTATCAAAAAAGACGCAATTCAATGCACGCCGACGCCGTGCCGCGCGGACGCTTCGCGAAATCAACCTGGGCATCGAATGCCTCGAATCGCGATCGATGCTATCAACCAATCCACCTGTGCTAACAGTTTTCGCAGAATCGATTACCTTTGGCGAAGACTTGTTGCTGCATATTGAAGACGTCGCCACATTCGAAGATGAAATCGTCGATGGCGATCTGTCCGGTGACTACTTCTATTCAATTGAGGTTGAAGAAACTGAAATCTTAGATTCAGGCATAGCGAATATCGACTTCGGTGCAGGACCGGGAGGAACGCTCATAGGATCATTTGATGCGGCGGGCGAAACTGGAGGCCTGTTGTTTCCAGCTGCCGGTGAATATACGGTAATTCTGAAAGTGACCGATCCCGATCTTAACGAATCCGTCCCCGTATCGTTTACCGCGATTATCGAACCGACGATTCAAGGTATTGAGCTCCGCCCACCGCAGGTAGCCGGCGAGGACGTGTTCACGGTCGACGAAGGTTCGCCCTACGTAATTTCTCTTGTCGACAACAATGACGATATTACGTCCATCAATGGATGGACGGTCTTCTGGGGCGACGGCACGGTGTCAAATGAGAGTGGCGCTACTGCATCGCATTCCTATGCGGACGACACGGCTGTAGATGTTCAATACTACATCAACGCCAAGGTGGACACCAATCTAGGCGTATTTTGGGTCGGCAAAGGGATTAATTTCGTGGAGGTCGACGATGTTGATCCCATTGTCGAAATCGAGGGTGCCGCCCAGGTCGGTGTCGGCGAGGAGTACGTCATTAGTTTTCCTGAGAGTTCAAACTTTAACCCAGGCAATAATGAAATCGTTCAATGGATCATATCCTGGGAATCGATTGCCGGTCCACCGGCTGACTTTGGCGGTGCAGAGATATTCTCTGGTACACCTACTTCAGTGTCGCATACTTATGATTCTCCCGGCACATTCAAAGTGTGGGTTCGTGCTACGGACGATGACTCCAGCGTCGTCGCATGCAACTTTATCTCGGTCACCGTAGTTGCGGATGGAGTATTTCTGGTCGATGGCGTCCTCTCTGTGCTCGACACGAACGCGGCGAACGACATCGTGACCGTGACGCAATCCGGCCCGAGCATCAACGTCACCAGCAACGGCAACACGACCGTTTTCGATGTTTTGGACGTCGATGAAATCGAAATCCTCCTCGGCAGCGGTCACGACGTTGTAGTGATCAGCACCAATATCACCGCGGAC
>DATFGJ010000569.1:0-4516 GCA_035249585.1 Lacipirellulaceae bacterium | reverse complement strand
GAGATAGTAGTCGGTGCTTTCCGTGCGCTTGGCCTTCGCCGCGCTTAGGAACGAGGAGTTCGACGTGGCGTGCGTTCCCGGGTATGCGTTGCGAAGCTCCAAGTTCGAAATAACGGCCACCTTGTCCTTAACGGGCGCGAGCGGGCTCAGTGACGGCGATAGCTCGTCGAGCGTCTCGCCCCCTGGCGGCGCCCAGCGCGTGATGTCGCAGCCCATGGGCATGTAGACAAAGCCCAATCGCCGCAGGCGCGCCGGGCTGGCCGGTGTATCGGCCAGTGCCGTGAGCGACGGCACCATGGCATCCAATAGCGGAAGCGCAAGCGCCGCCCCCGTTCCGCGCAGGAAGGTCCGTCTCGGAAGAGCCCGTTTTGAAACAATCATTGCGACATCCTCATGCGAAACGGCGTACTTTGAACAATGCCCACGATCAGCCGTGAAAAGCGGTAGTCGTCATCGCGCGCTCGTGAGACAATCTTGCGGATGGCCGGCGCGTCATAATACTCCGTCCCGCGACCCAGGGCGAACGTCATGAGCTTCTCGGTGAGCGTTCGCACGAACAGCTCGGGACGATCGAGCAAGGCTTGCTCCAGGCCGGACACACCGGCAAATTCGCTGCCATCCGGGAATCCGCCGGATGCATCGATCGGCTTGCCGGCCTCTACGTCTCTCCATCGTCCCACGGCGTCAAAGTTTTCCAGCGCGAACCCCACCGGGTCGATCAAAGCGTGGCAGCTTGCGCAAGCCTCATTGGAGCGATGCTGCTGCAGCCGCTCGCGTACCGACAATGTGCTCAAGATCGTGTTCTCTTCAAGATCGGGCACATCCGGTGGCGGGGGTGGCGCGGGTAAGCCGACGAAATTCTTGAGCACCCATTGCCCGCGAAGCACCGGCGAGGTGCGCGTCGCGTACGAAGTTACCGTGAGGATGCTTGCGTGGCGCAATAGTCCGCCGCGCCGCGTGCCTTCGTCCAGTGCAACGCGGCGGAAACGGCTGCCGTAAACGTGCGGAATTCCATAATGCTTGGCGAGGCGCTCGTTGAGATACGTATAGTTGGCCCGGATCAAGTCCAATACGCTGCGATCGTCTTCCACAATGCTCGCGAAGAAAAGCTCGGATTCTTGCCGCATCGCTTGCCGCAGGTTGTCGTCAAAATCCGGGTACAACCTCATATCCGGAGTGACCGACTCCAGATTGCGAAGGTAAAGCCATTGATTGGCAAAGTTGTTGACGAGCGCCTGCGAGCGCTCGTCCGCGAGCATTCGCCGCGCCTGTTGTTCGAGGACCTCCGGCCGGCCAAGCTCGCCGCGCGCCGCCAGATCCAAGAGTTCATCGTCCGGAATGCTGCTCCACAGGAAGAACGACAGCCGCGACGCCAGCTCCACATCATCAATCGAGTAGGCCGTGCCCGAAGGCACGCCGGCCGGATCGCACTCGATTCGGAAGAGAAAATTCGGATTCACCAAGATCGCGCTCAGCGCCAATTCGATTCCCGCATCGAAATCGTCTTCCCCGCGGCCCGCCAGGTAGAGCTCCATCGGCTTTTTCAAATCGTCGCCGGTAATTGGCCGGCGGTAGGCCCGTCGCATCAGATTCAAAAGAATGTGCCTGGCCGTTTCCTCTTCGTCGTCTGTTTCGGTTGGTGCCTGTCCAAAGAGGCGCTGCCGGCTAGGCGTATCGCCTGGGCCGCTCGATGCCAGGGGCCCAATGATCGAAACCTGGTACACGGCCGGCCCGAGGCGCGGATGCCGGTAAAAATTGAAATGCACGTTGAGAGGCTGACGCGTCGTTTCCAACAGCGATGAACCCTTGGGCAGAAACGCCACGCCCACTTCGTGCGGCCCGGCGGTCGTTTCAATCCGCGCCTTCAAGTGCGCATCCACATCATCATGAGTGATCTCGCCTCGCGGCGGCTTTACCGTGAAGCTCGCGACGCGCGCTCGGTCCAGCATCACTTCCAGCTCGTGCGAATCCGTGAGGCTTTCCACTTCATCATTGCGGTCGCGCATCAGCCGCACGCGGATTTCGTATTCGCCGTCTTGCGGAAAGTTGTACGCGATTTTCGTGCCGCCACGCGTGCCGAGCGGCAAGCCCTCGACATGGGAGTCCTGCGTCACATCCGGACGAATGCGAAAAATGTCCTCGTTTGGCTCATTCGGCGCCCTTCCAACCGCCAGCCGGCTGATTTTCTGTGCGGCCGAGATGTAGCGGCTGAGCAGCGTCGGCGAGAGATCGGTTACGGTAATGTTGTCGAAGCCGTGGCTCGATTCATCCGCCGGCAACAGCGATGCGGCGTCGATATCGACTGCCAGCAGGTCGCGGATGGCGTTCTGGTATTCCGTGCGGCTCAGCCTCCGGAATGTTTCGGTGCGGCCGGGATTCGGGCGCTCGGCGGCAGCCGCGTCAAGCCGCGATGTCAGCCACGCGATCGCTGCATCATACTCCGCTTCGTCCGGCCGCGGCATATCGCTCGGCGGCATCTGCCGCGACGAGAGCTTGCGGACGACTTTCTCCCACGGCTCATGGTTCCCGGCGATCGCCACGCCGATCAGATCGTCGAGCGCCAAGTCCGCCGTTTTCGTGGAATGATCGTGGCAACCCAGGCAATGAGTTTCGACAAACAGATTGAAGGCAACTCGCTCGGACGATGCGCTGGGGGAGGATCGCGCCGCCGATGTCTCAGAAGCCATTGCGGCCAGGCTTCCAGCCAGCACCAGGGCTGTTATTCGCCCTTGGACCATGACGCTTCTCCCCCGACGCCAACACCGGCTGGCTCGCGATATTGTGAGCCCGTCGAATAGTTTTTGATGTTTGATTGGACGACTGAACGCCTCGATGGGGATTAGGTCACTAACCCGGCCTCCCGTTGGTCGGCCTGCGTTTAGTTCGCCAGTCACGCCTCAATAAAAAGACAAATATGAGTATGGATTTGCAGCGTAATAAGTGCAAGCGCAGACAATGGCGTTTTAAAGTACGAGCCGCTACAGTATGGCAGCCCGATTGGAACCGGCGGCTGTACGGCGAAATGGCCGGCCCTCGGGGTACACTTGTCCGCAGCAATTACATCTCCAAAACCGGCAATCGGCAACGCTAAAAGAGGAAATCCCATGGCCGACGAAGTCACTAAGAAAGATCTGCAATCGCTTCAGGGATATGTCAACAAGCAGCTCAAGGAAATCGAGGGCCGGCTCAAAAAGGCGGAGGACAGCATCAGTGTTCTCAAAGATCTGCCAACTAAGCAGGATGAGACCATTTCCAAACTCTTGATGGACATCACCGACAACCACCAAAAACAGATTTGGGCACTGCGCGATGAGATTGCCGCGCTGAAGAAGAAATAATGCGCTGGTCACGCATTATACAGGTCGAAAAAATCGCCGGCCAAGTAAATTCCCGCTTGACGGGCAAGACAAGTCGTCTATCATACCTACAAGACAACATGTCTTGTAATGGCCAAGTATGACCAAGCGCGAATTACAACCGGTCACCGGTGCCGAGTTGAAGGTGCTCGAGGCACTCTGGCAGCGCGGGGAGGCGACGATCCGCGATCTGCGCGACTCGCTCTATCCCGGCGGCGGAAGCTCCAAGTTTGCCACCGTTCAAAAACTTCTGGCCCGGCTCGCGGCCAAGAAACTCGTCGGCCGCCGCAAGGCCGCCGCAAGCTGGCTTTTCCGGCCGCTGGTCGAGCGTGACGAGCTGATCGGCGGCGAGTTGCGACGCGTGGCCGATCGACTCGGCGCCAACTCAATGACCCCTTTGTTGACCTACCTCGTAGAAACGGGCGAGCTGAGCGCGAAGGAGCGAGCCCACTTGCGCCGGATTCTCGACGAATCGCCGGCTCAACAGAGCGCGCAGCGCAAGCAGAGGAAATAACGGAGACGAGCGCATGTCCTGGCTTTCCTGGATCGCATCGAACGTTTTCTTGGCGTCGTTCGTGGCGCTCGCAGCATGGTTCCTCCAGCGACGACTGCGCATGATGGCGGCTGCCCGAATACTTTGGCTCGTCGCGCTGGTGAAGCTGATCACCCCGCCGCTGGTGAGCGTGCCATTGGGCAGCCTGGCCTGCACTCTGGGGACATGCAATTGCGGTCACGCGCTCACACAATCCTTCGTCCGCGATACATTGCCGTGGGTTCTGCTGGCCGCATGGTCGACCGGCGCGGGCGCAACGCTTGTGATCGCCTGTCGACGTTGGAATCGATTTCAACGGCTAATTGCGCGCGCCCGCCCGGCGCCAGAAGAATGGCAATCGCTCGCCGTGCACCTTAGTTCTGAGCTTTCGATTCGCACACCGCCGCAAATTCTGTCCGTCCCCGGCCGCCTGCCGCCGATGGTGGTTCCAGCATGGCGCCGCGCCCGGCTGCTGCTCCCGGCAGCCTTGCTGGATCAACTCAATCAATCGCAGCGTTCCGCTTTGTTGCTGCATGAGCTGAGCCACATTAAGCGCGGCGACCACCTGGCGCGGTTGCTGGAGCTCGCCATGAGCATCCTCTTTTGGTGGTTGCCGATCATCGGCTTG
>DATFGJ010000568.1:0-10604 GCA_035249585.1 Lacipirellulaceae bacterium | reverse complement strand
CGAGCTCGTTACGTGGTTATTTTGCATGATGGTCATGATCGGCGTGTCGCTGCTGACCTCGCCGCCAACGCCCGAGCAAACCCAGGGAATCATCTGGAACCGCAGCTTTCTGCATTTGCCGCCGGAGCAGCGCGCGCGTTACCGAGGCTGGAAGAACTATTTACTGTGGTGGTTTGTGTTCGTCGCTGCCGTGCTCAGCATCTACGGATTTTTCCTTTGGTTCGACCTCTCGCACGACGCCAGCCATTGAATTGCGGCTAAACGACGATCAACAAATGAAGATCTCGCGCATCGAGACAATTCCCGTTCGCGTGCCGATCAAGCCGGAGCTGGCCATTCGCAGCGGCCGCGGCGGCGCACATCTGATGTCGCCATTTCTGATTGTGAAAGTTTATACCGACGATGGAATCGTCGGTCTGGGCGAAGCTTCCTGCACGCCGCGATGGAGCGGCGAGGATCAGGTGAGCGCGGCGCACTTCATCAACGCCTATTTTGCGCCGCTGCTGGTGGGCGAAACGATAGATGAGGTCGAGCGCCTGAGCGCGAAGTTCTCTTCGGCCGTGGCCGGCAACTACTTCACCAAAGCGGCCATCGAGATGGCTCTGTGGGACATCGTCGGCAAGTCGCAGGGAAGACCAGTGTGGGAAGTAGCAGGGAGCAGGGAGCGGGGAGCAGGGAGTAAAACATCTGGTTTGCCGCTCCGTATTTCCCCCGGCGTGCCCGTGAAATGGTCCGTTTCTGGAGTGGTGCCGGCGAAGGCAGCGGAAATCGCCGCCTGGGCCGTCGACCAGGGCTTTACAGCGATGAAGGTGAAAGTCGGGATTGACCCGCAAAGTGACTTGGAGCGCACGCGAGCGGTGCGCGAGGCAGTGGGCGCGCAGGTGAAGCTCGGTGTGGACGCCAATGGTGGCTGGCCGACGCCGCAAATTGCAATCGAGACGATACGTCGTCTTTGTGACGAATGCGAAATTTATTTCGCCGAGCAGCCCGTTGCGGCCGGCGATCAAAACGCGCTGGCCGAAGTGCGTAGCAATGTCTCGGTGCCAATCATCGCCGACGAAAGCATTTGGACGCTCGAGGACGCGAAAATGCTTGCCCGCGCCGAGGCGGCGGACGTGTTTTCGATCTATATCGGCAAGGCCGGCGGTATCGGTCCGGCGCGGAGAATCGCCGAATTTGCCCAGTCCGTCGGCATTAAGTGCACCATAGGCAGCAATTTGGAGCTCGGTATCGGCAGCGCCGCGATGATTCACCTCGCCTTGAGTGCGCCTGGCTTTGACTTCGACACCTGTCCCTGCGACATCATCGGCCCGCTATTCTATGAAGACGATGTGCTGAACGACCCGCTGCCCATTTCGAACGGAGTCGCCAGATTGCCCGACCGTCCGGGCCTGGGTGTGGAATTGAACGATGAGAAGGTAGAGAAGTGTCGTGTGCGGTAGCACCACCGTGGCGGGCATGCACTCACGCCCGTTCAATCCGCAGCATCGGCGGACCTTCCCATCGCGCCTTGCGGCAAGCCTCGCGGAACGAGACCCAGTCGTACTTCCAGTCGCCGGGGATGCGCGCAAAAAGACTGGCGTGGGTGGGCACGCCCTCCGGCCCGCGAAGGACGACGCCGCGATTATAAATGATGCACAGCTCGGCCACGGCTTTGCGCACGTTCGTGACGTTCTTGCTGTCGTCATAGAAGTAAAGAATCTCGCCGGGCAGTGGAAGCTGCGTAAGCGACTCCGGCGGCACTGGCTGCGGATTATCGAGGATCGCGAAAACTTCAGCACCGCTATACATGCCATGTATTGCCCGGGTCTCGACCGGCAGCAGGTCCCAAACAATGCGGCAGACCTGGGGCGCTTCATCATCCAGCATTTCGGCGAGAACCGATTCGCCGGTTTCGACGAACGTCAGACGTATTCTGCGTCGATCCATTCCTATCCTTTTTTCAAATACAAGATCTCACGCCGAGGCGCAGAGACCGCAGAGGGGAAAGAGGATTAAAAGGGAAGCACCCAAAAACTACTAGCTAAAAAAGTGAGTTAGAACTGTTATCGCCTTTTTTTCGTTGTCAGTCTCTGCGTCCTCTGCGCCTCTGCGTGAGACTCGCATGGTTCACTCACGATTCACGCGGTCTATTAGCCGGCGGACGGCGTCGGTGATCCGATCTTCGACGTCCTCGGTGAACGGCGCAGGGATCGAGCTCCAAAGATTTGCCCGACCGCCTTCATAGCCGCCCTCGGCTTGCACACGGCGGGTTGGAAGATAGCCGAACATGTCGTTGCAATAGCCGGCGACCCAAATGAGCGGGGAGCGGGGAGCTGGGGGCACCGAGCCGGAAGAATGCAGTCTGACTCCCTGCTCTTCGCTCCCCACTCCCTGCTTGATTTTGTGCGCCCAATCGACCACGGGCTCGCCGCTGAGCGCGATGATGAGTAACTCGTTGCCGAAGCGCACGACCTGCACCGGCGCGCGGCAGCACGTAACCAGCTCCTCCCCGCGATCGAGCGCTTCGAGAAGAAATCTGGCCTTCACACGTTGCGGGGGATCCCTGCTATCGAGCATTTTTCGCAGCCGTTCTTGTGAAACCGGCTCAAGCTCCAGATTGACATCCTCCGATTCGGCACGAATTGGGCCGGTGATCTCCATGCCCGGTGCGTTGAATGCTTCCTGCACAGCATGCGCGATCTCGTGTCCGTGCTGGCGCGACCGCTCGACAGACCCGCGCGGTTCGGGATCTTGATCGGCGCCCGCGCCTGGAATGAAAAGCGCAGTCGCGCCCGAGAAGGCCTGCTGAAGCTCCTCGCGGGCGAAGCCGGCCCAGTCGGCGCAGTATCGCAGATCATCGGGCGGGATTGTCGTGTTATGGCAGGCGTAACCGAACACAATCGCCGTGCGATTGCCCGAAACGTCCACACAATCGAGTATGGGCACATCATGATCGACGACGTCTTCAGCCGAAGGACTGCCGTCGACAACTCCGCGTCGGCGGCGATTGTGGGCAAAACGGGCGATTGTCTTGCGTACGAACAATTGCACAGGCTTGAGGTGCGCGAGCGCTTGATCAATTGCTTGAATCAACGCCGCGACCAAATTGTCGGCAACAATTTGAAACTTGTCACTGTATTCATCCGGAACGCTGAAGAAAACCTGTTTATCGGGTCGGAATTCAGGGCCGTAGTGCGTATGCGTCGCGGCGAATAAAAGCTGTGAGCGAGAAAGACCGTGCCGGCTGTAAGCGGCATCGGCCGCCGAATCGGCAATCGCACGAGTGATAGCGATCGTATCCGCCGACACCATCACGAAACGTTTCCCATTCGGGTCCTCCAACACGAGCGCGGTTGCGTAGAGATCGGAAATCTTGGCGCATGCCGGCGCGGTGCGCACGGCATAACCGGCCAGCCACAGTGGCTCATCGGGCGTGATGCAGATGCTCGCTGCGCCAGCTTTATAGCTCAAAACGCGCTCCATCCGCCATCGACTGGCAGCGTGATGCCGGTGATGAACGAGGATTCATCCGATGCCAGGAATACAGCCGCCCAGGCGACTTCGTGCGGCTCGCCGGTGCGCGACAGCATCGACTTGGCGATCTGCCGCTGATGCAACTCACTTCCCGGCGGTGGTGAAATACGCGTGCGAATTGCGCCCGGGCAGATGGCATTCGCGCGAATGCCGTGCACGCCGAAATCGCATGCAGTGCTGCGCGTCAGGCCGATTAGCGCATGTTTCATGCTGGTATAGACCGCGGAGGCGCGCCCGCCTCGCAGCCCATGGATTGAGGCGATGTTGATGATCGAGCCGCTGTTATGCGGCATCATCCACGGCAATACGGCTTGCGTGAACCGCACGGCGCCGATGAGAGTCACCGAGTAGCTGTAGTCCCACTGCTCCGGCGTTGCCTGAAGTACGTCATACCAATCGCCAAGATGGGCGGCATTATTTACCAGCACATCGATTCGCTGCGACTTTCCTGCCGCAATTTGTACAGTCTGCTCGACGTCGTCTGGCGAGGAAACATCCGTGTGAGCGAACTCAGCCCGGCCGCCGGCCGCGGTGATTTCCGACACGACCGCTTCACCAGCCTCGCGATCAATATCGGCCGCGAATACCCACGCGCCCTCATGCGCAAAAACCTCGGCGATCACGCGGCCAATGCCATGCGCCGCGCCCGTTACAATGGCCACTTTGTTTTCGAGTCGATTCATGATCTTTGAACCATGATATCTCACGCAAAGGCGCTAAGGCGCAAAGAATACTAATCTGAACGATTGCCTTTGCGCCTCGGCGCCTTTGCGTGAGTCATCTTTGTCCGTTTGCCAACTGCTGGCCGCAAATTCCCAGTTTAGCGTGGGTAATGGTAGAGCGACCTAGGTTGGCGACATAAATCTCGTCGAAGTTTTTGCCACCGAAGGCTAGGTTTGTTGGCCGGCAGAGCAGGATGCCCCAGCGATCATGGGCGAGCAAAGTCTTCTTCCGATCCCGGCTAATTCGCCAGATTTCATCCGATGCATAACAGCAGACATAAAGGTTGCCTTGCACATCCATTGCCAGCCCATCGGGAAAGCGCCCCACGCCTGCGGCGTACAGTTCGGGTTCCATTAATTGGTCATCGCTGCTGATCTCGAATCGCAACACAGAGTCGCTATCGCTTTCGACCATGAATAGATGCCTCTCGTCGGCGCTTAGCGCCAATCCGTTGGCATATCCGAGCGGTCCGGCAAGCACCTCACCGCGGCGGGCACCATCGTCGCGATGGTCAGGGTCGAATCGCAGCACAAACCCCTGCCGCTGCATCCACTTCCCGCTGTCGGTGAGATAGATGCGCCCGCGGCTGTCGAACAACACATAATTTGGCGCAACGATTTTGTGGTCACCGGCGCTTGTGGCGAACAAATGATGCTCGCCACTCTTGGCGACGCGCACGAGGCCGGCGCCTGCGACGCAGACCAGCAGCGCGCGATCGTCCGGCATGAAGGCCAATCCGGCGCAGAAGCCGCCTAGGTTGGTGATCGTCTCCGGCTTGCCCGTTGGGTCGATCCGATAAACTTGGCCACCTTCCCCGCCGGCCCACAGGTTGCCATCGCGATCGAACGCGCAACACTCCGGATGATCAAGCCCGCTGGCAAAGATCTCGAAACTTTCCGTGGGAATTTCTGGATTCATTGATAGCTTTATCAAAATCCGGCAACGGCGCCAGTGGATTCGCCGGAGGCGATGTCGATTTTCCCGGATTGCGAATCGGCAGCCAGGACGTTCACTGGGCCGCCCATGTCCTCTTCGCGGCGAATGACGTGGCCCAACGTCTCCAAGTCGGCGACGACCCGCGCCGGCATGTGCGACGAAACCAGCAGTGGCTCGCTGCCATCAGTATGCACGCGCGGGGCGGCAATGGATGCCGCCGGCGTCGCGCCGAAAGCGATTGCATTCAAGGCTAACTGTGCCGTGACGCTGACGATCTTCGCCCCGCCAGGCATTCCCAATGCGAACGCGGGCCGGTCTTTTCGAAGCACGATCATCGGCGCCATGTTATGCAGCATGCGCTTTCCCGGCGCCGGCGCGTTTGCGTGCCCCGGCGAATAATCGAATCGCGACATCCCATGATTGAGCACCAACCCCAGGCCGTCCACCACTAAATGGGATCCATACATCCACCCCTGAGTCGCTGTGATCGAAATCAAATTGCCATCGGCGTCCATGGCAATCACATTGGCCGTGTGTGGCGAATCATGGCCGGGAGCCACCCAGGGGGTACCCGGCGGGGAGGGGGGACCCAGATTGTCTTGTTTCTGCCCCGTATCCTCTGAGAGGGCCTTCCACCGCGCTCGTATTTGTTCGACACGCTCTGCGGCGGCGCCTTCGGAGAGCATTTCGTCGATCGGAATGCTGACGAAGTCTGGATCACCCAGCGCGCCTTGTCGCTCGTGCCAGGCTAGCTTCATAGTTTCGGCAAGAACATGAAAATAAGCGGCGCTCCAGGGTGCCATGCTACTCGCGGTCAAGTACAGTTCGACCGTGCGCACGATTTCCAAAGTTGTGACGCCGCCGGAGGGCGGAGGGGGCGTGTAGAAATCAAATCCACGACATGCCACATGGAGCGGCTGCACGATTTGCGGCCGATAGGAGCAAAAATCCTGCTCGGTGAGGATCCCGCCCCGCTGGTCAAGGTAGCGAACAATTGCATGTGCGATCTCGCCGTCGTAGAAGCTGAGCGGTCCCTCAGCGGCCAGCCGTTCGAGTAGCTTCGCCAGCTGCGGCTGCCGCCAGCGATCGCCGATTCCTGGCGGCGCTCCGCCGGGGAAGAGGCTGCTGACCGACTGCCGGTCGAATTTCGCGGCGCAGCGATTGAAGTGCCGCTGGTGTTCGGCGTCGAATTCAAAACCGTCTTTGGCCAACAAAATTGCCGGCTGCGATACTTCGCTCCACGATTTCGTCCCGAATTCACGGAGGATCTGGTCGAGCCCGGCAACAACGCCAGGAACAGTGACAGCACGCGCTCCGTAATAGCTCGATTGCGGATCGGCAGTCACGACACCTTCCCGCCACCCGAGCGGCGCGCGCGAATCAAAATCAACCGCGGTAACAGTTGGCGATGGGCCGTTGGATGCCAGTTGTCGGCTTCCGGTCACCTTTCTCCGGCTCCCCGCTCCCCGCCGGGTACCCTCTGGGTGGCTCCCCGCTATTTGAATGACCGCGCTGCCACCGTACCCGCCCAGACCAACGGAGCCGGGAATGACGACCGAGAGGGCGAGCATCGCAGCGACGGCGGCGTCGATGGCGTTGCCTCCGTGGCGCAGCATCTCGATTCCCGCCGCGGCGCCGTAAGGATGGCCAGTCGCAATTGCCGCTGTATTTGCGATGATCTGACGCGGCATCTTAATCCGAAGAAGTGTTTTTTGATTGGATTTCTTCAATCCAAGAGTAGACCAGACCGCGGTCCGCCGCCGCTGCCGGCAACGAAGTTACTGCCCCCACCGTTGTTATATTCACGATTTCTCGCAATGGCGCGAATGCATTCTCGAAAGACGCGTCCGCTGCCGCCACGATGCGCCGCAGCGCTCTCTCCGCGCTCGCGCGAAAAAAGCAAGAGCGCGGCGCCTGTTTACCGGCGCTCTAAGCAGTTCCTAACTCGTCTTAACCGCCCGTGCCTCACCGGATAGGACTCGAGCTCAATAATCTCATGCCACTCAACGATTTACCCGCCCCTGCGTCATCGACTAGCCACAATGGTTAACACACAGCTCTGCCTCTGCAATTCCACGGCGGTTAAATCATCGTCGGGAGAAGGCGGAGTTCCGGGAACGTCCTGAATGTCGGTGAGGTGTAAAACCTTAAGGCATTTCCAACCGGCGAATGCCGGCGGGTGATACTGGTTGCACAAAACAACCTCCTCTTCGCTCATGCTGCCGGGTATCGGGCTTGTTCCCAGCACGTGCGGCCACAGCCAGCGCACGCCGTTTCCGCCAGGAGTACCTCCTGGAGGATTGTACTTCGCCGCCATTGGTTTCAACGGCGTATTCTGGATATAGCCCTTGATCAATTCAAAATTAGTTGGCATGACCACTTTCCTTTTGAAGAGCTGTTGGCACATTCATGATTCTTACCGATATGCAAGTGCAATGACGCACATTCGCGACAAGATCTGCGTCACGTCGCCATGTAAGTCGCCATGGATTTTAAGAACAGACGGCGCGATTATAGCAGAGTGACGAGCGACGATGGGGCTTCCGGCCGCTCGATTGATCCGGGCCGCTGCGGTAGTTCGGCGAAGCGATCTGGTCAGTCGGTCGCTCACTCGTCGATAAGCTTGATAATGGCTTGCCGGAGACTTTCGGGCAGTGTCGGCCAGGCCGTCACAACAGCTACCAAGTTCCGGTCGAGGCGACTAAAATCTAACTGATAATTGCACCGGATTATGCAGCGCTAATTCCGCAGATGTTTGTTTTTCCGTGAATTATTGAGTCTTGCATTGGGAATGATCCTATCAGCCGGCGGGTACCCTCTGGGTGGCTAGCGTCCGGTTGGCGCTGCAACAATTCATAAACCGCGGGGCTAGCGCCCGGCGGCTAATGTCAATGCAACACTCAATAGGCGGCTCGGTCGAATCCCGCCGGGCGTGCTTGTGAACATGGAGCCTAGAGCGAAGCCGGAGATTTGTAGCCAGCCTCGTCCGATCGTTATTAATTCAAACGAGCCAGGCATGCGTTCAGCGACTAAATGAAACATTCGTGCGTGATCATGATCGTCGCGGCCTGGCTCATCGGCGGGAGCAAGTTGTGCGCGGGTGCGCCTTCGTCTTCTGATTTGGAGTTTTTCGAGAAGCATATTCGGCCGCTCTTTGTCGAACACTGCTATGAGTGCCACGGCGGCCCCGAGGTTCAAGCCGGCCTTCGGTTGGACGCATCGTCCGGTTGGCTGGAGGGCGGTGACTCGGGAAGAGCAATTGTTCCCGGCGATCCGAATGAAAGCTTGCTCGTTCAGGCGATTCGCTACGGCGGCCACATTGAGATGCCGCCCAGCGGGAAACTGGCCGACGAGAAAATCGCACTCGTTGAACAGTGGGTGGCAGGAGGCGCGCTGGCTCCAAGCGAGTCGGTCAAACAGAAGTCGGTCGGCATCGATCCGAACGTCGGCCGCAATCACTGGGCGTATCAGCCGGTGAAGCAGTCGCCTCTGCCCAAGGTCACCACCGCCAACGCATCAATTTCCGCAATCGATCAATTTGCAATCGCGCGGTTAGAGGCGGCCGGGCTTTCGCAGCGACCGGAGGCCGAGCCGGCCGTGCTGGTGCGCCGGCTTTATTTCGACCTGTTAGGGCTGCCGCCGACACCCGAAGAGATCGACGCTTTCCTAAACAATCGATCCCCGACGGCATACGAACAATTGGTCGACGAGCTGCTCGCGTCGCCCCATTTTGGCGAGCGCTGGGGGCGGCACTGGCTGGATGTGGTTCGCTTTGCCGAATCGTTGACGTTGCGTGGCTTCATCTTGCCCGAGGCCTGGCGTTATCGCGATTACGTAATCGAAAGTTTCAATCGCGACCGGCGCTACGATGAGTTCTTGAAGGAGCAGATCGCAGGCGATTTGCTTCCCGCGGATTCCATTGAAGCTCGCCAGCAGCAACTAATCGCCACGACGTTCCTGGTGCTGGGAAATACCAATCTGGAAGAGCAAGACAAGCGGCAGCTCGACATGGATGTTGTCGACGAGCAGCTGGATGTGCTCGGCAAGGCGATGCTGGGGCAGACAATCGGATGCGCCCGATGTCACGACCACAAGTTCGACCCCATTCCGACGCGCGATTACTACGCTTTAGCCGGTATCTTGCGGAACACGCAGGCGCTCGAGCATGCAAATGTATCCAAGTGGATCGAAGTACCTCTGCCGCTGCCGGCCGACGAAGAAGCGCGATCGCAAGCGGAAGAGAAAACGATTTCGGAGTTGGAAGGGCGCGTTGCTGATGTCCGCGAGCGGCTCGCGGAACTCGAAGAAAAACATTTGGGTGGCCGCAGCGGGCCCGCCGTAGTTCATCCGAACGAATTTCCGGGCGTCGTGATCGATGATTCGGCGGCAATTAAAGTTGGTGAGTGGATGCACTCCCAGTACAGCCGGCGATACATTGGCGACGGCTACATCCATGATCTGGATACGGCGAAAGGCGAGAAGACACTCACGTTTTCTCCTCAGCTGCCAGAAGACGGCGTTTACGAAGTGCGATTGGCGTACACCTCAGGCGATAACCGTGCCGAGAATGTTCCGGTGACCGTATTCAGCGCCGACGGAGAGAAATTGCTGCGCATCAACATGCGTAACTTGCCCCCGATCGCGGGACGCTGGGTTTCGCTTGGACAATACCATTGCGAGGCGGCCGGGCAAAACTTCGTGCTGGTGGCCAATGAAGGCACGAATGGGCAGGTGATCGCTGACGCGGTGCAGTTCTTGGCCGCAGGCGACATGCCGGTCCGCCGTGCCTCGAACGACAATGCCGAAACGGCCCAGGAAGAGCCGGCCGAGATCGTATCGCGCCGTGCCGAACTAAGCCGACTGGAACAGCAACTCGCCAAGCGGCGCGCGCAACTGCCCAAGCGGCCAATGGCAATCACGGTTTTGGAACGCAAGGAAATCACCGATTCACCAGTTCACGTGCGAGGCTCGGTGCACACTCTTGGCGATGTCGTGCCTCGCGGCTTCCTGCAAGCCGTCGGGCCCCTCCGGAACGAGCTGCTCCCAGCAAACGAAAGCGGCCGGCTTCAGTTGGCCGAGTGGGTCGCTTCTCCGGAAAACCCGCTCACCTCTCGCGTGATGGCCAACCGAATCTGGCGCTGGCTCCTTGGCGAGGGGTTAGTGCGGACGGTCGACAATTTCGGCACCACGGGTGAGTCCCCTTCGCATCCTGAGCTGCTCGATCACCTGGCGACGCGTTTCGTTGCCGAAGGCTGGTCGGTGAAGCGCCTCGTGAAGTACATCGTTCTTTCGCGCACCTACCGGCAGAGCTCGGAGCCCTGCGCCGCGGGCATCAGCGCCGATCCGGAAAACCGGTTGCTGTGGCGCGCAGGCCGCAAGCGGCTGGAAGCCGAATGCCTGCGCTACGCGATGCTCGTCGTAGCGCGCCG
>DATFGJ010000567.1:0-6004 GCA_035249585.1 Lacipirellulaceae bacterium | reverse complement strand
CGACGGCCTGTGAGACGGACGAGGACGCTGCCAATGAAATTCGCAAATAAGTGCCGCGGCTGAGGGCGTCGGCCTCGGTAAGTTGCGGTGTCAAGTAATCATACACGTTCTGACCGGCGTCAAACTTCTGCGTTTTGGAATTGAGCAGCTTGTATTCGCGACCGTCATTAGAAACGAACACTTGCGGCGTGGACGCGTCATCGCGCGTGAAAAAAAACAGCCGCACATGCCTGATTGGGGCCGCCACCCGATACACCACAGCGCAGCCCGCGCGCATGGCGAACCGGTGGCAATCCTCTTGGACGGTGCGCGCATTTTCTGTTGCGATGGCCAGTCCGCCTTCAATCGCATCCAAATAGGTGACATCTCGGCATTCATCGATCAGCGTGCGGCAACGAGCGGCCACCGGGCCAACGATGTTCGAGGGCGCCGATTCACCGGAGGCGTTCCGAGCCGTCACACGATACATGTACCGTTTGCCAGGCCTCGCCTGATCGTCGTTATAAAGCGGCCGGTATTGTACTTCGGCGTCCGACACGTCGCTTGCAATCTTCACCCACTGGTCGGTGGGACGGACAACCTTGTCAGTCGTAGTGCCACGTGTGCCATACGGCGTCGAGGCACCTGGAAGGAGACGATTGCCCGTCCCACGTTCCTCAGCACGCCAAACGTTGTACGACTCCGCGCCGGCCGACCCTTGCCAGGAAATCGCGCTGGCGCGCTCAATCGGCAGCAGTTTGGGCGGCGCCGGCGGTTCAAGCGGTGGCGGCTCGAGGCCGCGGATCTCGTGCGCCTTTTCGCGCATCATTCGCATGACGATGCGCTCATCGTACCGGTCGCCGGAGGCGAACCCGGGCCAATGAAATGCCTTATAAATATTTCGGCCCGTGCCGACCTCCATGTGCCAGTAGAACCCACCTTCGCGGCGGTGCATTCGCAAGCTCCACAACAGCGCACCAGAAATTCCGTCGTCAATCACTGTCTGTATGGTCGCCGAAATGTGCGGCGTCTCGACGAAGCCGAACTCGCCGACGAAATATGGCTTCTTGCCTTTCGTCAAAGCATGCGCAGCGCGAATCGGCTTCGTGAAATCGTGATCGTCACCCCACGGATAATGGTGCGTCGTAATGACGTCGACGCCCGGATCCTCCAGCGACGTGAGCGGTACGCCATGAAGTGAGCGGCCGTCAATCACGAGATGATTTGGGTCGAGCTCTTTTATGTAGGCCGCGATATCGCGCGTCCACTCGGGCGTGGAATCGATTTCGTTGCCGGTCTCCCAGCCAAAAATTGCCGGTTCGTCGCGATACGCAACGCCGGTAAGCGTGTTCTTTCGCATGATCACATGGCGGATCGTAGCTTTGAAATCGTCGCGCAATTGCGGATCGGTCCAAAAGGCCTCCGCCGGCTTGCCGCGAAAAGCTGCGTACTCGCCGATGCCGCCCCACCATTTGTGCTGGTCCACAAGCGGCAGAATGACGCGGATTCGCTTACGTCGGGCGACTTCAATAAGTTTGTCCAGCGCTCGGAAACCCTCTTCATTGAACTCTCCCGGCGCGCGGACATGCACAAAGTCGCCCATGTCCGATCCCTCGCGCTTCACGCTGATCACGTAGGTGCGCACCACCTGCCCGCCCATTTGGCGCACGGACTCAAGCGCATCTTCAATCTCGAATTCATCCGGCCAGCGCCATGGGTTGGGACGCGTGAACTCGTATGCGTCCTCGATAACCAGCAGATTGGGAATGTTGAACGAGATGAAGCGAAACGGCCGAGCGCCCTCGACGATTTGATCGCCGCGGCGCGTGAGGAACTGCCAGCCGGAAGGCTGCTGTCCAACCGCAACGCCGATGGCGCCCAGCGATAACGCCAGAACGGCAGCTACACGCAGCTTCGACAACATAGCGAGCCGTGGCGAGAACGGAGTACCGAGTACGGAGTACTGTATTGAATGGCTGCTCCCTGCCCCTGCACTTTCGCCCTACTCTCTCCTCCCTGCTCCCCGCTCCTTACTAAAACACCTGCGAATTCTCTTTAATGTACGCAATCAGCTCATCGAGATGAGCGTAGGCCACGCAGCACGAAGTGTCGGCCGCACCATAGTATACTGCCAGCCGGTTTGTCTGCTGATCGTGCAAGGCGGCGCAGGGAAACACGACGTTCGGCACATGGCCCGACACCTCGTAATCCTGCTCCGGCGTGAGAATGTGCTGGTTTGTGCGGTATCGAACGAGCCACGGCTGCTCCAATTCCAACAGCGCCGCCCCCATGCTGTAGACGAACCCGTTGCACGTGTCCATGACGCCGTGATAGATCATGAGCCAGCCGTCGTCGGTTTCGATGGGAATCGGCCCGGCACCGATCTTCGTGCGCTGCCACCACTGGCCAACCTCGCCGCCGCCGCGGCGCATGACCAGCCGGTGCATTCCCCAATGCACCATGTCCGGGCTTTGGCTCAAGTAGATGTCGCCGAACGGCGTGTGGCCGTCGTCGCTCGGCCGGCTGAGCATCATATACTTCCCGCCAATTTTCCGAGGGAACAATACACCGTTGCGATTGAAGGGCAGAAACGCATTTTCCAGCCGCTCGAACGTCTGAAAATCTCGCGTCGACGCGATGCTGATCGTCGGCCCGTTGTGGCCGCCGCACCATGTTATGTAATAAGTGGTGTCGATCTTGCAGACGCGCGGGTCATAAGCGTAATCGGCCGCGCTGCCCGGGTCGCCGCTGGCGAACGCGATCGGCTCCGGCTCAATGTGCCAGTCGAGGCCATCGTCGCTCCAGCCCACGTGCAGGTGCGGAAACCGGCACCGCTTTTCGACCCGAAACACGCCGACGAAACCGTCGCCGTACGGCGCCACCGCGCTGTTGTAGATGCCCTGCACGCCGGGCATGTGATGTCGCCCGATGATTGGGTTCGAAGAGTGGCGCCACATCACATCGCGACAGTCGGGCGGACGTTCCTGCCAGGGAATCGCAAATGCAGCTTTCGGCCCGGAGCGGGCTGGTTTGGCCGCTGACGACTTAGATCGCGACATCATTGACATAAAATGTGTTGGAAACCAAGTCCGGATTCAGGCGCTACCGTATTCGTCGCCAGTCAACATGATCAGTTTTGCCGCCCTGTGCGATTCGAACTGAATTGACACCTCGACGTTTTCGAACTTAGAATGAACGTCGAATTGTAAACTAGTTTACTTACGGCAGTTGCAGCCGTCTACGACCACATCCGCCCTTAGCGTTTCGTGGCAAAGCGCCAGAATGGCCAACCCTCCCGTTCCCCGTCTGAAGGACGTCGCCAAAGCCGCCAATGTGTCGCTGGCCGCCGCTTCGCGCATTCTGCGTGGCGACCATGAACGATTCGGTGAGGAGACTTGCCGGCGCGTCCTCGAGGCCTCGCGACAACTCGGTTGGCGGCGCAACCTGCTCGTGAGCGGCATGCAAACCGGCCGCACGCAGACGATTGGCGTTATGATTCCTCCGTATGACTCGTTTTGGGTGAGTGTTCTTTCGGGCATTCATGACACTCTTGGGGCTTCTGACTACCTACCCATCACCGTTTGGATCGGCAGCCTTGGCGACATGCCACATTTTGAAAAAGACGAGGCTGACGGCTTGCGGCAGATTAATCGGCTGCTCGACCGGCGCGTGGATGGTCTCATTATGTGGCCGGCGTTCAGCTTGGCGTATTACCATCATTTTCCGGAGTTTGTGGAGCGCCGTGTGCCCGTGGCCGTCATCGATCATTATTCGACGGTGGCCGATTCGGTTGAGACGGACGAGGAGCAGGCTACGGCCGTGGTAGCCGAACACCTGCTTGGACTCGGGCACCGACGAATTGCCTGCCTATCCAGCCGCGAAACACCGTCGCAAACGTGGGCGGTCCGACGCCGCACGTCGTTTGAAGAAGCGGTGCGCCGCCATTCGGGTGCGACCATTAAAAGTTGGCGGCTGAACCCTCAAGGCACGAATGGCCGCGAGGTAGCGCGCGAGCTGTTGACCGACGACTTGCAGCCGACGGCTGTGTTCGCCGCTTCAGACCATGAGGCGGCTTTCGTTCACGACGCCGCCGTTGAGTTGGGAATGAGAATCCCGAACGATTTGTCGATCGTCGGGTTCGCCGACCTGGACTTCGCCGCTACGATGGACCCGCCTCTTACGACGATGCGTCAGAAGCCGCACGAAATCGGGCGTCTCGCGGCCAAACTCATCATGGATCGCATCGACGGCCTGGTGGCCGACAACGATGAACCGACGACGATAAAAGTCGCCGCTGACCTCATCATTCGAAACTCTACGGCGCCGCCGAAGAATTAGTTTTACCCGCGTTTTACCGCCGCCCGACGTTACCGCAGGTGGGACCGGCGCCCGCGCTTCGCGCCAAGCGGAGCGAATAAAAGTCCCGCGATCACGATCGTCGTCGGCTCGGGAATCGCGCGAATAGTGATTACGCCCGGATCGCCCGGTGTTCCGGAACCGAAGAAATCGGAAGGAGACAATCCGCCGTCCACGCTGATCGAACCAAGAGCGGAAAGGCCGGCGGGACCGGTCTGAATAAGAATCCGCCCTCCGCCTCCTCCTCCGCCATTTTCGAACACGCCGTCTCCGCCAGCGCCGCCGTCGGCACTTACGAACGAGTTGATGGTAACGGATGTCGCGTGAAGCCGAATGCCTCCGCCGCTGCCGCCACCGCCGGCCGCGTGATTCGAGCCGCGCGGCTGACCAGGTAATCCGTCGGCGTTGATGCCGGCAGTAATCAACAGCTGGCCGAGCGCTCCCAATTCGATGCCGCCGCCGCCATCGCCGCCCGCGGATTCGAATCCAGTGTTGTCCTTGCCGCCGCCACCACCACTGCCTCCTTGAAGCGCCACACTCAGGTCGCCGTAGGCCGGACCGCCCTGACCCGGGAAACTAAACGTGGGGTTATCAAACTGACCACGTCCGCCGGCGCCGCCAAACCCACCGCCTCCACCAGCGCCGCCAAAGAAATTGAAACCGGGAAAGCCTCCGCCGAGCCCTTCACCCCGCTCGCGCGGCTCACCGCCTGCGCCACCACCTGCCAGCGCGCGGATGCCATTTCCGGAAATCGTCATTTGACTCTGCGAGAGGATGGCTACCGGGAGCGTACCGGTCGTCGTAATCCGGGCGTCGGAACCCAGAAGAAAATCGGAAAACGTGAAAACGGCCACGCCGCGATCGAGAACGCCATTTGCCGAGTAACCCGCCGGACCAGTCATCCGTAGCGCGTCGCTGTCGAGCGTGTATTCGCCCGGCACGCTTGTGAACCCAGGCGACGGACTGTACGAGAGCGGTGAAAACAAGCCAACCGTGGTTGCCTTGGCAGGAAACATCGGCAGCGCAATGGTTGCCACGAGCACAGCGATTAATTGCTTCATTAGTACTTCTCCTTCGCTAAAGCAAGTTGCCTCGAAGAACGAATTTACACGAGATTTTCCACTATAAGCAGGCTTCGCGAGGTTGCAATATGCAATGAACTCGTCGAACCACCTATTGAGTATTCGATTGGCGAAGCGAACGTCGGGAGAGCGCCAACGGCCCGTTCTTGCTTGAGAAAGGCGCTGGCGTCAAGCATCATATGGAGCAGGTCGATCTGGCACCGTCGAACTTCAATACTAGAAAATCGCGGAATGTTAAACATGCATTTCCTTCGATTCTCGCTCGCATTCTTGGTATGCGCCCAGGCAGCGGCTCTCGCCCAAGAGCGGCAATCCGCCGACTCGATGCCGCGCCCGTCGCTGGAATCGCGCAACGGACAGCCGGAGTCGCGCGGGCGCCGCCGCGAAGCTGATTCGCGTGACGGCGATGAATCGGCAGCGCGCGGCCGCCGTGCCGCGGCCGGCGCCGACGATTCGGTAAAAGCGAATTACACGAAGTATGAGTACATGATCCCGATGCGCGACGGCGTGCGGTTGTTCACGGCCGTGTATGTGCCAAAGGACACTTCGGAGGATCATCCCATCTTGATGGTGCGAACGCCGTACAG
>DATFGJ010000566.1:0-7524 GCA_035249585.1 Lacipirellulaceae bacterium | reverse complement strand
CGGCGACGAAGTGCTGGTGCAAGTCATCAAAGAAGGCATCGGTACCAAGGGGCCGACCCTCTCCACCTACATCAGTATTCCCGGCCGCTACCTGGTGCTGATGCCCGCGCTGGGCCGCATCGGCGTGTCGCGAAAAATCGAAAGTGACGAAGACCGCCGCCGGCTGCGCGACATCCTGCGCGAGCTGAACCCGCCCAAGGGCGTGGGCTTCATCGTACGCACCGCCGGCACCGACCGCACGAAGAAGGAGCTGTCGCGCGACCTGGCCTACTTGCTCCGGCTGTGGAAGGTGATCGTGAGGCGGATTCGCAAGACGTCGGCCCCGGTCGATATCTACGAAGAAAGCGACATGATCATTCGCACGATTCGCGATATCTTCACGGGAGACGTGGACACGATCTTCATCGACGAGCCAAAGGCGTTCGAGCGGGCCAAGGAGTTTCTGCAGATCGTCATGCCGCGCTACGTGAACCGCCTGCAACTCTATGAAGGCCGCGAACCACTGTTCCACAAGTACAGCCTCGACGATGAGATCGCCAAGATCAACCAGCGGCACGTGCCGCTTAAAGGCGGCGGCTCGCTCGTGATCGACCAGACCGAGGCCCTCGTGGCCATCGACGTCAACAGCGGCAACTTTCGCACCGATGGTTCCGCCGAGGACTCGGCATATCAGCTCAATGTGACGGCGGCCAAGGAGATCGCCCGGCAGTTGCGGCTTCGTGATCTGGGCGGCGTGGTGGTGAACGACTTCATCGACATGCGCAAGGAGCGGAACCGCCGCGGAGTGGAGCGCACGCTGCGCGACGCGGTGAGGCGGGACCGCGCACGGACCAAGATCTTGCGCACCAGCCCGTTCGGGCTCATCGAGATGACGCGGCAGCGCATCCGCCCGAGCATCAAGCGCAGCGTGTACAAGGAATGCCCATCCTGTGGCGGCACCGGCCTGGTGAAATCGGCCGAGAGCATGACGATCGAAGTGGTGCGCAAGCTGATCATGTGCGCCCAGGCGCCGCAGGTGGCACGAATTTCTGTGACGGTCGAGGAGGAAGTGGCAACTATCTTGAACAACAAGAAGCGCCGCGACCTCGTGCAGTTGGAGCAGGATAACAACGTGGAAGTGCAGGTGCTGAGCGGCGAGGGGCTTTCACCTGAGTATTTGAAGATCGATTGCGTGGATGCCAATGGCCGCGAAGTGCGGGTTACTGACTAAGAGCACCTGACAATTGCTTGGCTTCCTTGGCGCTGGTTGGCGGTTTTATTCATTCTGCGGATGTTTTCTCTGGTTTTTTATCTTTAAGTGGGGAAGTGATGACGAAGCGGTTCAAGAAGTTTCTGTGGACGTCTAACTTTTGGGCTCTGATTGGTTTTATTGGTTGCTGCAGCGGACTGTACTTCCAGAAGATGGCGCAAAACGGCATGGGGCTGTGGTTCTTGGGCCTGGTTTTCCTGGGAGCGGCCTATCTCGAGCGCTCGCCGTAGCAGTCGTCACGGCGATCAACCTGACGGGCGAAGCGCGGACGTCACGCCGTGTTTCAACTGGCTAATTTTGCGTCCAGCGAAATCTCGGCGCCGCTGAGGACCTTGGAGACCGGGCAGTTTTTCTTCGCCTGCTCGGCGATCTCCTGGAACTTCGCATTGTCGATCCCGGTGACGCTTGCCGCCGTGGTCAGATGGATTTTGGCGATGCGGAACCCTTCCGCCTCCTTGCGCAGTTCGACCTTGGCGCTGGTCTTCACGCCCTTTGGCGGATTGCCGGCCTTGGTTAGCGCGGCGGCCAGGGCCATCGAGTAGCAGCCGGCATGGGCCGCCGCGAGCAATTCTTCCGGGTTGGTCCCGGCTCCGTTCTCGAATCGCGACTTGAACGAGTACGGTCCTTCCCACGCGCCGCTTCCAATTTTCATGGTTCCGTGGCCGGACTGGAGATCGCCTTCCCATACGGCTTGCGAGGATCGTTCGGGCATGGTGCACCTCTCACTTTTGTGTTGGACTAAGTTTTTTTACAGCCTCGAAAAAAATGAATTAAACCGCCAAGAACGCCAAGTAAGACTGTGGGCTTCTTGGGATGTCTTGGCGCACTTGGCTTCGGCGCGAGCGCTCAGCCGAGCGGCGTCCTTGGCGGTTCATATTGTTAGATGCTCTAAGTTTTTTGAACAGGAGGTCGTAGAGAAAGCTGAGTACTCGGTGACGCCTTTCTCTCGTTATTTGGCTGCCCCAATGTAAAACACGGCCGTTGATTTTAGACTTCGCTCCTCACGTCGTCTCCCTCCGTCAAATCGTCGGAAAAGCGCGGGAATCCTCGGGGCTTGGCAGTACCTAAGAGCAGTCGACGGCGACCGGGATGGACGGTAAACTGAGGGATTCTCAAAGAGCTTCCAACTCATTTTCCTGCGGAACATCGAGCCATGTACGCGATCATTCGTGACGGAAATCGGCAATATAAAGTGGAAGAAGGCCAGGAGCTGGTGATTGATTACCGCGATGTGCCGGCCGGCGAAAAGGTGACTTTCGACCGCGTGCTGGTCGTTGGCGGCGACGGGGATGTCAGGCTCGGCCTGCCGCTGGTCGACGGCGCAAGTGTGACAGCCGAAGTGCTTGGCCCGGAAAAGGGCGAAAAGATCGTCATCCAGAAACTGCGCCGGCGCAAAAACATGCGCCGCAAGACAGGCTGCCGTCATATCTTCACGCGCGTGCGCATCGGGAAGATCAAGGCATAAGCAGTCGCATGTCTGGCGTCGGCCCCATGCTTTCGGATCGCGCGATTCAGATTATCGCCGACAACAAAATCCGCGCCGCGATCGAAGCCGGCGAGTTCGACAATCTGCCGGGCCTTGGCCAGCCGGCCGCCATCTTCGACGAGCCGTACGACCCGCACTGGTGGATTCGGCGGAAGCTGAAGCGCGAGCAGCTTACTGCACAGATCAAGATCTATTGAACCACGGAGACACAGAGAGCGCGGAGAAGACCGAGGCGAGAGTTGAAATGTTAAAAATGCACCATGATGTTTCTTAGAGCGAGTAACAAATTGAACCGCCAAGAACGCCAAGGTTCGCAAGGAATGACAGAAAACTGAACATCATTTCTTGGCGACGTTGGCGGTTTATTCATTCTGTTAGGCGCTCTTAATATCGATTCTAGACGTCTGTCTTTCACTGCCTCTGTGCACTCCGTGCCTCCGTGGTTAATTCGCCTTTTCCAAAGATTGCAGCTTGATCTCCCGGAACTCGATCGGCGCTCCTTCGGATTGCAGGGCGATGGCTCCGCGCGATTGGCTGACGTTCATGGCGTGATTCACCAGGTCGCCGTTGACTTTCACGATGACTTCGTCGCCACGGCAGGTAATTTCGATTTCGTTCCATTCGCCGGGCGGCTTTTCGCTGTCGTCGGTGAGGTTCAGATGCCGCCGACCTTCGATGCGGCCCTCTGGGTTTTCAATTTCGATCGTCGTGCCGATGACCCAGAAGTCGCCGGCGTTGCCATGACCCAGCTGCACCTCCAATGACTTTGGCCACACGCCCAGCGCGCCCGGCTCGGTTACGTGAACCAAGACGCCGTTGTTGCCGGGCCTATCGGTCCATCGCCACTGGAGCGTGAGGACGTAGTTCTCGAAATAGTCCTTCTTTGTGATCAAGTAGCCGGCCGGCCGGCCTTTGCACGCCAGTACGCCATCCTTGACCGACCACACATCCTCCATCCGCACGCCTTCCTTGTCTAAATGGTAGGTCCAGCCTTCAAGGTCTCGGCCGTTAAACAGCTCGATGGGTTCGTCAGCAGCGGTCGCTGTGAGCTGACTGACAAGTGAAAAGAGATACGCGACCAAAAAGCACACGTGGCGGCGCATAGCATTTCTCCTTCGCAGCGAATGCATCGGACAGGGAGCCATCGCGGACGGCGACGCTTCAGGACGCAGCCAGTTTAACAAGCCGGTGGCGCGTTTACCAACAATCACGAGCGAATTTCGGCAGTAAACAGGCTGTTTTGCGGCTTGCGCCGAGGCAAATCGGCCGGCCAGGACGGTTGCCCGGCATGCTATATTTGTGAAACGCCGGTGGGCGCCGTGTATGGCTTGCGAGGCGTGTGTGGTCAATAGGGATAGCGCGCCAAGGGATGGTTGGCAAGCCGCGACGGCATGCAATTTAGTCATTGTTTATTGAAGTGGGGCTGAGCGATGTTTGGAATTAATTACCTCAAAGTGCCTCCGACGACTCACGTGCTGCATTTCAAGCGCGGGCAAGTGGTCAAGTCGGGCGCCGGCTTGTCATTCTTTTATTACTCGCCGACGTCGGTGATCGTCCTCGTGCCGATGGCCAGCACGGATGTGCCGTTCGTCTTCAATGAAGTCACCTCCGATTACCAGGACGCCACGATCCAGGGTCAGCTGACCTACCGCGTGGTGGATCCGAACCGGCTGGCGGCGCTCTTGGATTTCAGCATCGACTTCACGGGCCGATACCGGTCGGACGACCCCACGAAGCTCAACGACCGGCTGATCCATGCGGCCCAAATCTTGGCGCGCGGCTTCACGCAGCGGCGCGAATTGAGCGAGGTGCTCGTGAGCAGCGACGCGCTGGTGGCGCACATGATCGCGGGCCTGCGGTCGTCGGAGGCGGTGGCGATGCTGGGCGTCGAGGTGATTGGCCTGTCAATTCTATCGATCAAGGCTACGCCCGAGATGTCGAAAGCATTGCAGGCGGATGCTCGAGAAAAACTGTTGCAACGAGCCGACGAGGCGATCTATTCGCGGCGCAACACGGCCGTTGAGCTGGAGCGGCGGATCAAGGAAAACGAGCTCAATACCGAAATCGCGGTCGAAGAGAAGCGGCGCACGGTGCGCGAGACAAAGATGCGGGCCGACATCGCCGTGGAGCAGGAGCGAGCCGAATTGGTCGATCGCCGCGTGGAGAATGAACGGAAAGAATCGCAAGCCCGCGCCGACGGGTTGCGGGCAATGCTTGAACCGATGAAGGAAGTCGATTGGCGCACGCTCATGGCCGCGCAATCCGGCGGCCTCGACTCGCGGCAGCTCATCGCGATGGCATTCCGCGATCTGGCCGACAAGGCTGAGAGCATCGGCAATCTCAACATATCGCCGGATTTGCTGACGACGCTGCTGGCCAGCGGCGGCGATGGCCAACCAGGCCGAGATGAAACTCAAGAGGCCGGTGGCGGCGAGACTCGCGGCAAACGAAAGCGATAACATTAACTGAAGCCGACGAATAGTCTCACGCAGAGGCGCAGAGAGAGCGCGGAGAGAAACACGGAAAAAAATGGTCGACACTTTTGGAATACTAATTCTTGCTAATCGGCGCTAATAATGAATTAGCGGCGGAGATCAGCGAAGATTAGCGTTCCCACTCTGCGGTCTCTGCGCCTCTGCGTGAGCCTCCTTTCGTATACTGCTGACGACTCCCCCAATTGCGATGCTCAATACGCTGCCAATCATCGCCGTGGTCACGCGGGAAACCCGCCTCGAAGGGCTGAAGGCCCGCTACGCCACGACCTCGGCCGCCGCGTTTCGCTTGAAGCAAGCAGTGGGACACGAGGTCGAACTGCGCAAGCGGCGACTGGCCAAGATGGGCCGGAAACTTGACGAGGCACAAGAACAGGTCGTGATGGCTGCGGCCATGGACCTGGCCGAAGAAAGTGAGTACGAGTCGGAGGACGAGGCCTATCAGCGTTCGGTCGGCCGGCTCATGAAGGAGCTGGACCTTGGCTATCCGCTGAAAAAGGTCGATCGCACTTTTGTGCCCAATTTTGATTTCGGCCGTTGCGTACTTGTAGTGGTGATCGGGCCCGACGGACTGGTGGCCAACACAGCCAAGTATGTCGGCGACTTGCCGATCATCGCGGTGAACCCGGACCCGGCGCGGAACGACGGCGTGCTGTTGCCGTTCGAGCTCGGCGCCGCGCGGAACGTGGTGCGCCGCGTATTAGACGAGCGGGCCAAGACTCGCGAGATTACCCTCGCCGAAGTGAACACGAACGACGGCCAGCGGATGCTGGCGTTCAACGACTTCTTCGTGGGCTGTGCGAGTCATGTCTCGGCCCGCTACACGATTGAGGCCCAGTCGCGGACCGAGTCGCAGTCGTCGAGCGGCGTGCTGGTTTCGACAGGCGCGGGCTCGACCGGCTGGTTGTCGTCGCTGTTCAATATGACGGCCGGCTTCTGCCGCTTCGCCGGCCGCGAGGAGCCCGAACCGGTTAGGATGAAGTGGGAGGACCGCCGGCTGATATGGGCGGTGCGCGAGCCGTTTCGCAGCAAACATTCGTCGGCCAACCTCGTGGCCGGCATCCTGGAGGAGCGCGATGAGTTGGTGATCGGCTCGCAAATGCCCACCAGCGGCGTCATCTTCTCGGATGGGATCGAAGCGGACTTCCTCGAGTTCAACAGCGGCTCGATCGCCCGGTTCACGGTCTCCAAGCAGCGGGCGCGGTTGGTTGTGGGATAACGGCTCCTTGTCATCATTCAAACTTCTCAATCGCCGTAATCGGAAACCCCTTCCGCGTGCTCGCCATATTGACGGAGGATTTCCGCTGACTTACGCCTGAATGAATTGAAGAGCGCCGACAAGGCCGATTATTCGGCTCGGCCGTGCAAAACCAACTGGCGGAACGCGGCCCGCACCGATTTGTGCAAATATCGAGCAAAATCGCGGCCCAGGTTATGCCTGGCAATTAGCTCGACCACGTCGGCAAAATCCTTGTGCGTGCGGCGCAGATTCGCTTGTCCTGAGGCGATCTTGGATTCGATCAGTGCCGCGAGCGTGAGCACCGAAAGGCCTTCCAGCTCGGTGACGATTTTCGGATCCGCCGGGTCGGGCAGCCGGACATCCGAGTCTTTGCCGGCACGTTCGCCGGACACAAGAAAATGGATCGCGACGCCCGCCGGCGTGCGAAATTCGTGGTCGTGTTCGTTCCATACCATACCGGCTGATTCGAAGGTGTGGCGGACGGCTTCCGATCGGCCGGACTGAACGAGCAGGCCAGATCAACCGTGTTCCTTTGGTAGCCGTGCAGGCAAACGGCCACGTCGTCGGCAATGGCATACGGTATGTGAGCCACGGTCAATAATTCATGGCACGCCTTGGCGGCTAGCCACAAGGTTTCATTGCCGAGCATCGCATAGACCCTTTCGGCGGAGACCACAGCAAGCTCCAATGTCGGTAAGTCGGGTGACTATTCGATTCTACCATTGTGGACGGACCCTCAAAATCGGCCTTGGTTTTCGGCCCTTGCCCGCACGAGTATAATTAGTGCTTGAATTGCACTTTTGCTTCCACGGGGGCGAACAGGGTTCGACCGGGTATGTGAAGCGCAAGTGGCGTGTCGTGGTTGATCAGTTGGCCACGTTAAAAGCTGATCACAATTTCAATTGCCAACGGCAATTTCGCTTTGGCTGCCTAATAAAGGCTGCCCGGACTGCGGACCGTAGTCGGAGTGGTCCAAAAGTCCGACGTTAAATCCGAATCGCCGCGAGTCAGCGCCTGGTACGCTCGCGGTTAAAAAAGTTCCGGGCTGGCCGCAGCG
>DATFGJ010000565.1:0-3266 GCA_035249585.1 Lacipirellulaceae bacterium | reverse complement strand
CAAGCAACTTCTCAAACTTCATTTCGCTCAACTTGCCCCGATCTTTCTGCGTATAGGTCACGCGGCAAGTGAACTGAGGCTTGATCCAAATGGTTCGATCACTTTCAATGGGTATGAGAGGCCGACTCGTTCTGACACTCGAGAGCATGCGCAGGAGTTCCAAGCGCTCGCGGCTGGACATTTGCAGTTCCACAGTTCCGGCGTGCACCAGCCTGCCGACGTGCGTCGTGCCCAGCACAAGTGCCGACAGTCGATCATCCTTGTCGAGCTGGTAGCCGAGAATCACGCAGTCGGCCTTTTGACGCGGCTTTTCCGGCGTTGCGGTGAGACCATCCGCCGTGCCCGCGAAATCGCCGATCGCCTCTTCCAGGCTGTCTGCTTCGTTAGCTGCCACTTGCTTCGCCCGGTCCATCACTGCGGCCATGAGCTCTTGCTTGACGGGCGCGTCGAATCCCCAATCCCAAAACCGCTCATAGGGGATCCCGCCGATCACCAGGACGGACATCAGGGCCGCGACGATGCTGCTGGCCGCCGTATTAGATACCCACAATCGCTTCGGCAACTCGCGCACGGCGCGAATCCACAGTTTGAGCGGTTTAAGCAACAGGTCCATTACGCCGAAGTCGGCGT
This sequence comes from Lacipirellulaceae bacterium, assembly GCA_035249585.1. Taxonomy (GTDB): domain Bacteria; phylum Planctomycetota; class Planctomycetia; order Pirellulales; family Lacipirellulaceae; genus JABDGM01. The sequence goes on along the minus strand of DATFGJ010000565.1, from coordinate 2,636 downwards.
CTTCCGCCGCGAGCACCATGAAATTGAAAATATGGCAGCTGATGAACACCAGCACGCCGCCGAACAACTGGGTGAGCGACCAGATCGTACGGATGCTGCTTCCAGCCGGCGTGACCAGGCGAACGACAACGCTTTCGACGATAACGCCCAAAGCTGTGCCGATAATCACCCAGCTCCATTTCGGCATGAGTTCGAGCCAGACGCGCAGATGCGATTTTTTCGTCGCCGGGGCAACCGCTGAATCGGTTTCGTCCTCGGTTTCCCAGTTGGGATCGACCTCGACAAATGTACCGAGACTGGCGTACCAGCCACATTTGCGGCAGATCGTTACGACGTCGGACTTGAGCGGCGCTTCGCACTTTTCGCAGCGCGGCCCCGTCCATTCATTGGCCTCCGTCGGCTGCGTTTCCTTTTCCATGGTGGCCACGCCTGAATCGAAATTGTCGAACTCGGCGGAATTTTCCTGCGGCTGGATCAGATCGTGCATTGTTTCGGCACCGTGTCGCGTGAAGAAGTAAAAGGGGGAGCCCTGGGCGCGTCGCCTAGCCTGCAAAAAAGATTAGGTTGCACGGCGGCGTTTCCCAAGGCGACGACGTAATGGTTCACATTCCGACGTGGTTCGGTTGCGACGGTTGGGCGGATTGCGCTTTCGATGCGGGCCAATCGCCTTTTTCGACCGACAGCTTTATAATCCAGAATATCCGCCGCCAATTCGGCGGATTCGATCCGCCTTTTTGCAGCAGGCCCCGGCCGACATATGGATGGAGCTGCCGAACGATTTGCGAGTTTTCCCGAGCCGCAGCCGCTGAATGCGCCGGCTCAAGTTCCGTACGAGATGCCGCCGGCTCGTGTAGCGACTCCGCGTGCCGGCTATGCTTCGAGTCGGCGTCACGGAGCTGGAGTCTTCTGGACGCTTCTCATCGCGCTCATCGTGGTGCTGGCCGGGCCGATTATGCTCGGCCGGTTCATTTATCATGTAACCTACAACGAGTTGAAGGCGGGCTACGATGTGGCCACCAGCGGGTTGGAATCACTCAAGCCGCGCCTTAACGATCTTGCACTCGCCTCGCGACTTGTGGCCAAGCGTGTCGAGCCGAGCGTGGTCAGCATCGTGCGTCCCGGCGGTTTGGGATTTGAAGGCCAGGGTTCGGGCGTCATTGTCGACAAGGCGGGCTACATCGTCACGAATTATCATGTGGTGCAGGATGCGCGCCGCATCCAAGTGCGGCTCAGCGATCGACGTAGCGCAATGGCTACGATCGTCGCCGACGATCCCATGATGGACATCGCCATTCTCAAGATCGACCTGCCGAACTTGATTCCCGCCGAGTGGGGCGACAGCGACAAGCTGCAGGTGGGCGATCTGGTGTGGGCGCTTGGGAGCCCGTACGGACTCGAGCGCAGCCTCACCTTTGGAATCGTGAGCAACAAAACACGCCGCAGCGGCAGCCACTTGAGCGACAGTCCCTATCAGGAATACTTGCAAACCGACGCCGCGGTGAATCCAGGCAACAGCGGCGGGCCGCTGGTGAACATCGACGGTCAGGTCGTGGGCATCAACGCCGCCATTTTTGGCCAGGCGTATCAAGGAATCAGCTTCGCCATCCCCAGCGCGCTGGTCCGAGAACGCTATGATGAACTGAAGACGAAGGGACGCGTGGAGCGCGCGTGGCTGGGGATACTCCCGCTGGAAGTGCCAGACGATGTGCGCGCCCGCATGGACCTTGAACTGGGCGAAGGCGTTTACGTAGCGACCGTCGAGCAGGATGCGCCGGCCGGCCGCGTGGGTCTGAGGCCGGGCGACGTGATTCTTAAGTGGAACGAGCACGTGGCCACTGATCCCACCTTGTTGAGCCGTGAAATAGCCAGAACGCCCATCGGGTCCACCGCGGAGCTGACGATACTTCGCTCGACCGGTTCCGGTACTGAGCAGATGAACTTGGACGTGGAAGTAGAACGTCGCCGACCGGATCTCAGATAGAACTGTCCCAGCAGCTTGGAATAATCGTCAACGGAGGACATACGAGTGAGTTTCGGGCCGGCATTCGACGCCAAAGAGCAGGTTCGACAGGCGGTCGACATCGTCGACTTGGTGAGCAGCTACGTCCAACTGCGCCGGCAAGGCCGCAACTTCGTCGGCCTTTGTCCCTGGCACGATGATAGTCGGCCGAGCCTGCAGGTCAATCCAGAGAGGCAGTCGTTCAAGTGCTGGGTCTGCGACATCGGCGGCGACGTGTTCACTTTCATCATGAAGGCGGAAGGCCTCGAGTTCCGCGAAGCCCTTGAGATGCTGGCCGAACGCGCAGGCATCTCGCTACAAACCTTCCATCGTCATCCGAGTGAACCAGGGCATCCCCGACCCCGGCCGGGTTCGGACGAAATCGAATCGCCGGGGCCGCGCACGACCCGGCTTGCTGATCCCAGAGAAGAAAAGCGCATACTGTACGGCGCCGCCGCGTGGGCGGAAGAACAGTTTCATCACTGCCTCGTCTCGGCGCCCGAAGCAGAACCCGCCCGCCAATATCTCGCTGAGCGCGGCATTACGCCTGAGAGTGTCCGCCGCTTTCACCTGGGCTTCGCACCGGACCGCTGGGATTGGATTCTCGGGCAAGCGCGCGGCACGCCGTGGACGCCGG
>DATFGJ010000564.1:0-3686 GCA_035249585.1 Lacipirellulaceae bacterium | reverse complement strand
CTGCTAAGTGGCCGAACGGCAGGACCAGCGTGTCATCCACGCCGTCCAATCGGCCGCGCTTCACCGCAACGATTCCATCGCCTCGGCCTTCGACCAGCTCATCGATGTCGTTGAGGATTTCTTCGAGCCGCTCTGCCCGGTCGCCGGCGCCGGGAACCTTGGCCAGGCTTTTGCAAATCGACTTGCGGATCCATGCCAGTTGCGCGTCGTTGAGGCGCGCGCCCGTGCCCAGCAATATGGAATAGCGAACGTGCGTATTGCGAGGGCGCGCGTTGAGCTCTTGCAAGAATTCAGAGTCTGGACACAGCTCATCTGCCGCTTCGCCCAAGCCGTCGACGATCGAATCGCGCGAGCGCCGCCAGGGACCGCCTTTGCGGCGCCCAAGCCAATGCTCCCATAGGTCGGTGCCCACGGCAAAATGAGCGATCTGTGATCCATGTGTGGGCGGAGCGATCATGATCAGGCGCTCGACGTTGCCGGGATCATACAACGAATCCTCGATGCACGCACGAGCTACGAGACTACCCATCGAATGGCATACGAGCACGACACGGCGCTCGGGATGCTCCATGGCCAGCCGGCGCAGTTCGCTGGACAGCAGCTGCGCGGATTGCAGGATGGTATGGTCGTTCGGATACGCGAAGTTGCCGCAGGGAAATTCCGCTTCGCGGATCGGCACCATCATGGCCACGTTTTGCGCGGGCGTCGAATTGAAGCCGTGAATGAGAATGACAATCGGCTTGCCCGGGGGCACCTTCTGCCATCCATCATCGAACTCGATCCCGTAGCGCTCCAAGTCGGATTTGCGGACAATCCGTTGTCGCAACCAGTTTCGCGCCCGATACCGCCTGCAGCTGTCCGGCGAGCCGGCCGCGGCGCGGGCAAGCAGCTCATTGGCGGTCGGCGCGTCGGCAGCGATTACCGGAGCCGCCTCGATCCCGCTGAGCTTGCCCGCGTAAAAACCCGCAATCAGTATCAAGACGCCAAACGTTCGCCAGATTCCAGCCACGCGTTCGACTCCTCGCGGCCCACTGAAGAAACGGATGTAGTGCTTACTTATTACGTTCCGAGCCACGTCGCGGTTTGTCAATGGCCGTCGCCAGCACCGCGTACCGCCAAAGTCAGTGACTATAAGACGTGTCCCGATTATGACTTAGTGCTCGCTGTGCTGGGAATCTTAATCTGCGCCCGCCGCGTCGCTATCTGCGGACAGTTCGTCAACTGGCCGTGTCAACCGGATGTCCAATTCGTTGCCGACATCGGGCGTGGCGGCGCGGAATTCTTCGGGTGTGCTAACTCGCTTTCTGCCGACGTGGCTGATGAACATCCCGGGGCGAATACCAGCCCGCCAGGCGTCGCTTTCGGGCTCCACGTCACTCACCAGCACGCAGCCTTGCGGATCGAAGGCGCCCGAGGCGATTGCTTCTACGAGCGCCGGACCTTCGAGCGCCGTCGCGTAATCGACTCGGATTCCCCGCCAGGAGTCAGGGCGATTGGTGGCAATCGTTTTTCCCGTGACGGCGAGTTTGGCAACCGTAGCTTTCGTCGTGGCGGCACGCCCACCGCGCTGGTAATCGATCGTTGTGGGCGTAGACGGCGGCAGCGTGCTGACGACCAGTTGCATTGAGTCGATGTCGCGCACTACTTGCCCGGCGACTCGCGTTACGATATCGCCTGTCTGCAATCCGGCGCGGGCAGCGGGCATGCCAGGGAAGACGTCGCCGACCGTTACCGGCCGGAGTTCACCCATCGCGGCGCGATGCTGCCCGCGACCGGGCTCGCCGGGGAAATTGTCGAAAGTGATGCCCAGCATGCCGTATTCTACTTCACGGCCTTCTTTGAGCACGTCGATGATGCGCCGGAATGTAGCATTGATAGGAATGGCGTAGCCGGCGGGCTGTTCGTGGCCGGCGATTGTGGCCGCTGTCGTCGTGATGCCCACCAACTCGCCCTGCATGTTGACAAGGGCTGCGCCGGCGGCACTCCAACCCAACTTCGCGTCGGTTTGAATGAGCGTGCCGAGGTGATGGAGCGTAGTGCGGTAGTCGCCATTTGGACCCGGTGCATCGTTAAAATTAGTGTTGGCGGCCGCCTTGCGGGCGAGGTTCGTAACGATGCCCCAACTTGCCGTCGACTGACCGTCGGATTGGATGGCGAATGGATTGCCAATGGCGACGACGAACTGGCCTTTGCGAAGTTTTTGTGCGTCGCCCAGTCGAATGGCTTGGAAAGAGGCCGGCCGCCGAAGAGCAGGTTGTGAATCGCCCCCCGGCTGCGATGGGCCGCTGGATTGGATCGCGAGCACGGCCAGGGCGCTGCGCGGGTCGGCCGCGCGGATGACGGCGTCGTGCGTTTTGCCGTCGATCGTCGTGACGGCGTGCCGATCTCCTTCGCGTACGGCCAAGTAATGCGTCAGCACCAAGCCTGCTGGATCAATGACGACGCCGGCACCGGTAATCAATCCGGTCGAGCCTGCTGAGCCGTTCCCGCGCAGGTCTTGAAAGAGGTTTCGGCCGGCGTCCTCGGAATCGGCAGTAAAATTTGAGCCCGCGGACCGCGAGATGGCCACAACGCTCGGCTCGGCGCGGGCGATTGCCGCGACAAGCGCCCGCTCGATCGCAGCAACGGCAGCGGCGCTATCGCGATCGGACGGCGATTGGGCCAAGGCAATCGCCGGTCCGATCGCGGATGTGATGACCTGCAAAAGGATGACAAGTTTCGGTTTCACAGCATGCCCAGTAGGTGCCGCGAGCGGGCACCGCCCGACAGGGTGGTCGGCACACGTAGGCGAGTCTCTCCGATCGAAGATTGGCCGTGGCGAAGACTCGCATCCGCGTCTCGGACTGGCACGGCTACGTGAAGGTCCGGCTGGCCGCCTCGGCTGAGTTCGCGCCGAAGCCGGACCTACTCTGCTGCGGCCTCACTCTCGTCGTTGCCCTTGGAACGGACAAGGGCCGCGTGGCCGCCAGCCGCCAAGACCTTTTCCTTGATCTCTTGCGAGATTTTTGGATTCTCCTTCAAATACAGCCGGGCTTTTTCTTTGCCCTGGCCGAGCTGCAAGTCGCCATAGCGGAACCATGCGCCTGTGCGGCCGACGAGCTTCTGCTCCATGCCCATGTCGAGGATGTCGCCCTCGTAGCTGATGCCGTCGGCGTGGAGCATATCGAACTCGGCGGCCCGGAACGGCGGTGCCACTTTGTTCTTGACGACCTTGGCCCGCACGCGCTGGCCGACAACGTCTTCGCCCTCTTTTAACTGGCCGATCCGTCGCACGTCGATACGGCAGGAAGCATAGAACTTCAGTGCTCGGCCGCCGGGCGTCGTTTCCGGGCTGCCGAACATGACGCCGATCTTTTCGCGAATCTGATTGATGAAGATCACCGAGGTGCGGCTCTTGGCGATGGCCGCCGTGAGCTTGCGCAGCGACTGGCTCATCAGCCGGGCCTGGAGGCCGACGTGCGTGTCGCCGATCTCACCGTCGAGTTCCTTCTTCGGCACGAGCGCGGCCACTGAGTCGACGACGATCACATCGACCGCATTGCTCTTGATGAGCATCTCGGTAATGTGCATGGCCTCTTCGCCGTAGCTGGGCTGGCTCACCAGAAGCATTTCGAGGTCAACGCCGAGCTTCTTGGCCCAGCTTGGGTCGAGCGCATGCTCGGCATCGATGAATGCCGCGATTCCGC
>DATFGJ010000563.1:0-11119 GCA_035249585.1 Lacipirellulaceae bacterium | reverse complement strand
GTTACCGAGGAAAACCGGCTCGCCGGGACGCTTCCGCTTGGCCAACTCGCACTGACCACGGAAGTCGAGAACTACGCCGGCTACCCGTCGGGCGATCTCAAGCATTTTCTGGAAACGGCAATTGCGCCCGACCGGCTGCAGTACATGGCGATCCACGAAGGGAAGCATGCGGTGACCGGCCCCGAGTTGATGGAGCTGATGCGGCAGCAGGCGATCAACTTCGGCACGCGCGTGGTCACTGACGACATCGTGAAAGTCGATCTCCAGCGGCGGCCGTTCGTCGTTCAGGCGCGCGAAGGCGCTTCGCACGAAACGCACACGCTCATCATGGCCACCGGCGCGCGGGCCAATTACCTGGGTTTGCCCTCCGAGGAAGCCTACAAGAATCGGGGCGTGAGCGCCTGTGCCGTGTGCGACGGCGCCTTGCCGCGGTTCCGCAACAAGCCGCTCATCGTCGTGGGCGGGGGCGACTCGGCAGTCGAAGAGGCCACCTATTTGACGAAATACGCATCCAAAGTGCACATCATCCACCGCCGCGACAAGCTGCGTGCCAGCATGATCATGCAGGAACGCGCGTTTGCCAATCCAAAGATTCAAATGGAATGGAACCAGACGCTCGAAGAAGTGCAGGGCAACGACAAGCAAGGCGTGACCGGCGTGCGATTAGGCAGTACCACGGGCGGCAAGGATCGCGAGCTGCCGGCCGGCGGCGTTTTTCTTGCTATCGGCCACACGCCCAATACTGGCTTGGTGAAGGGCCAGGTCGAACTCACGGAGATGGGCTATATCAAGTGGACGAAGCCGTTCCGAACGTACACGAGCGTCGAGGGCGTGTTCGCGGCAGGGGACGTGGCCGACGATTATTATCGACAGGCGATCACATCGGCCGGCACCGGCTGCATGGCCGCGCTTGACGCGGAGCGTTGGCTCGCGGCGAAGGGGATTCACTAGACCTATGCCCGATATCAAAATCACTGTCGAAGAGCGCCTCGGTCGAAAGTGCGCCTCGAGCGGTGCGAAGTGGGAACCGATCATGGGTTACAGCCGCGCAGTGCGCAGCGGCAATACCATCGCAGTGACAGGCTGCGTCGGCATCAACGCCGACGGTACCTATCCGAAATCGATCGGCGAGCAAGCGGCCCGCTCGCTGGCGATTATTCGCGCGGCGATCGAAGCGCTCGGCGGCAAGCTGGAGCACGTCATCCGCACGCGGACCTTCGTGACCGACGTCAGCCAATGGGAAGAAGTCGCCCGCGTCCACGGCAGCGTATTCAAGGACATCCGCCCGGCAACGACGATCGTCGAGGTTGCCCGCCTTATCGACGAGGACGCTCTCATTGAGATCGAGGCCGACGCGATCGTGTTATAAGTATACTCAACGCACGGATGGGATCTTGGAGTGGAAAGACTTTCAGTCAAGGCGGCACGCGAGTCGCAGGCAATCGGCCACGATGCGACGTTACAAGGCTGGATTCGCACCCGGCGCGATTCGAAGGCTGGATTTAGCTTTCTTGAGCTCAATGATGGTTCGTGCCTGGCCAATATCCAGATTATTGCCGACGCGAATCTGCCCAACTACGAAACGGAAGTAAAGCATCTTAATCCGGGCTGCAGCGTCACAATCCGTGGCGACGTGAAGCCCTCCGGTGGCAAAGAGCAGGCCACGGAAGTGCACGCCCGCGAAATCACCGTGCACGGCTGGGCCGACCCCGAGCACTATCCGCTGCAGAAGAAGCGGCATTCGTTCGAAAAGCTGCGCGAGTGGGCGCACCTGCGCCCGCGGACTAACACTTTCGGCGCGATCGCCCGCGTCCGCAATCGCATCTCGCGCTCGATCCACGATTTCTTTCAGGAAGAAGGCTTTCTTTACCTGCACACGCCGATCATCACGGCCAGCGACTGCGAAGGCGCCGGCGCGATGTTCCGCGTTTCCACGCTCGACCCCGGCGCCGCGCCGCGCACCGAGACGGGCGACGTGGACTACACCCAAGATTTCTTTCACCGGCCGGCGTTTCTCACGGTGTCGGGCCAGCTGGAGGGCGAGATTTACGCCACAGCGCTCGGCAAGATTTACACGTTCGGCCCGACGTTTCGCGCCGAGAACTCCAATACCACGCGGCACCTGGCCGAGTTCTGGATGGTCGAGCCGGAGGCGGCGTTTTTCGATCTCAACGACAACATGGCGCTGGCCGAGCGTTTCTTGAAGCGAATCTGCAGCGACGTGCTCATTAACTGCGACGAGGACATGCGATTTTTCGCCGAGCAGATCGACAAGAACGTTCGCACACGACTCGAGAACGTCGTCAATCGCGAATTCCGCCGGCTCAGCTACACCGAAGCGATCGAATTGCTCAAAGCCTCGGGCAAATCATTTGAATTCCCCGTCGAGTGGGGCCACGACCTGCAGGCTGAGCACGAGCGCTATCTCACGGAGGAAAAATTCAGCGAGCCCGTTGTGCTTTACGATTACCCGGCCGCGATAAAGCCGTTTTACATGCGTGTCAACGACGGCGGCAAAACGGTGCGGGCGATGGACGTGCTCGTGCCGGGCGTAGGCGAAATCATCGGCGGCAGCCAGCGCGAGGAGCGCCTCGAAGTGCTCGAGGCCCGCATGTGCGAGCAGGGGCTCAAGACGGCCGACTACTGGTGGTATCTCGATCTGCGCCGCTTCGGCACCGTGCCCCATTCCGGCTTCGGGTTGGGCCTGGAGCGCATCGTGCAGTTCGTCACTGGCATGGCCAACATCCGCGACGTGATCCCTTTCCCGCGCACGCCCGGCAACGCGGAGTTTTAACTTCCGGCGTCGGGAGTGTTCAACTTGCGCTCAACTCATTAGCGGGTCGAATCTCGTTTGGCGCGGCGTGAATCAGACGCCCACGACCCGGGCTCCGAATATGTCGCCTTTACCGGATATTCCGCGGACGTAATGTCCTGTCCATCGTGCCGAACGGTCCGATCGAAGCGCGCTGCGCGACCTTTTCGCGGAATTTGATGCCGCCACTAGTTCGACCTACCTTTTGTATGGAGGTGCAGTTTGCCAGTGCGCGCACGCCGACTGGAGACTGCACGCACTTATCGCTGGGTTCGCGCCATGGACTTACGGCGCCGCGGCGGTTGAATCGACCGCTTACTTGCACGCTATGCTGCAAACGATGACTGATACTTTACAGATAGATTGCGAGTCCATCCGGGCAGCATTCCATGAATGGCGCTCGGAGCACGACTCGTTCGATGCGCAACTGACCGAGTCACTGTCGGCCTTGGCGGCGTACCAGTCGCATTTGGATGCCTGGCAAAAGCAGCTTGCCCAGGAGCGGGATGAGCTGCGCCGAGCACGCGAACAATTCGAGCGCGAGCGAGGTCGCAAGGACGGCGCCCAGGCTGGCCAGGAAGCGAATTCGGCAGACGAGGCGGAGCTGAACGAAGCGCGGGAGAAAATCTCGGCACTAAGCGCCAGTTTGTTGGCTCGCACCGAGGAACTCCGGCAAATGGGTGAGCGGAGCTCGGAGCTTGCCAAGGAATTGGAAGCGAACCGCGCACGTGAAATCGAACTCAGCAAAGCACTTGAGGAACAACGACAGGCACTGGAACAGGAGCGCGCCCACCGGGCCGAGGAGCTGCGCAACCTCGAGCGGCTGCAACAAGGAGCCGACGCGGTTCCTTCGTCTGAGAAATCGGCGGAAAAACTGGCCGCGTCGGCAGGCGTCGCGAACGGTGGCCACGAACAAGTCAGTGCGAATCCGGTGCTCGGGTCCATCGTGGAACAATTCGGAAAACTCAGGCAGCAGCGGGCACTGGATCGTCAGGCCCACAGGAAAACAAGGTAAATCCCATGATCCGTCGGGTTCTTTCGCTTGCGTTCGGGCTTCTGCGGGCACGCTGGGCGATCGCTGGCGTGGCGGCGGTTGTTTTTGCCGTCGGCCTGTGGGGCCAATATACGGCCTTAACGGCGGGCAGCGCCGTCGCGCTGTGCTTTGTGCTGCGCCGAATAGCCGGCGACTCACATAATCGCGGTGGCTTCCTGTCAAACTGGCGGCGGCGCCGCAGCTCGTCACACTCCGCGCAACACGTGTCGTACGCTGACGACGGCGGCGGCACGAGTCGCAACGAAGTCGGCAGCGCAGCCGCACGCCCGCGGCAGAAACGCGACCAACACGGCCATCCGAGGAACACCGAAGCACTAGTCGAAGACATGCTGGCCACGGGCCGCTACGCGCTGCTGTTGCGTCCCGAGACAAAGAGACATCTATCGCAATTGCAGGTCGTGCGGGCAATCCGCGAGCTGGACGCGGCCATGGCCCTTGTGCCGGCTGGCCGAGTGCTGCTCGGACAATTGGCCGAGCAGTCGAACTCGACGTGCGGCGCGGCGGATGTCGATCCGAAGCTGGCGCGGCGCAACCTCGTCAACGTCGAGCCCGCCTACATGGATCGTTTCTGCGTCACGAACGAGCAATATCAGCAGTTCATCGACGGCGGCGGTTACGAGCAGCTCGAATACTGGCATGAAGAGGCGCTGCCCGCGCTCTTGGATTTTGTCGACCAGACCGGCGCGCCTGGTCCGCGCTACTGGCACGACGGCCAGTTTCCGGCCGGCGACGGCAACTTGCCCGTGGTTGGAATCAGCTGGTACGAAGCGTCGGCCTACGCCCGCTGGGTCGGCAAGCGGTTGCCAACCGACGCTGAATGGACCAAAGCCGGCGCATGGCCCGTGGAATCCTCGCCGGGCCGCATCGCGCAGCGTCGTTACCCCTGGGGTGAGTCGTATGATGTGCGGCGCGCCCACTTGTACGGCTCCGGCAAGCTTGGGCCGGTCGCGGTGGACGAATATCCCGGCGGCACCAGCGTCGGCGGCATTCATCAACTAATCGGGAACGTGTGGGAGTGGACCGCCACACCTCTCGTGGAACTCGGCGACCAGACACTGCACGTTTCCGAATCAGTGATCAGCATCCGCGGCGGCGCGTTTGACACGTATTTCGAGAACCAGGCCACCTGCCATTTCCAGAGCGGCGAGCATCCGCTTTCGCGGCGACCGAATATCGGCTGCCGGCTGGCACTCGCCATGTCCGACTTGGAAGTTTCACCGCACGACGGCCAGACCGAACGCGTCGATAAGCATGTTGCGGCGGCGACCAATACAACCGGCGTTGCGGCGACGTGTTGATTTTCACGGATTTGAACTTTGGGTCCGCGGGGCAAGCCCAGCCGCTAATTGACGATGCGAATCAAACGGCGCGCGAGTCTCGCCCCCGACCTCTGAACTCTAATTGCTTCAACCATGACACAACTCGCTCAAATTCCGCTGGAAACATATTTGTTGTCCCAGCAGGCGGCGCCTATCACCTGCCTGGTCTGCGACCATGAGAATTGCTGCTCGGCGGCGCGCTGCCGCCATTGCAGTGCGCCGATGTCGTTGGCCCACCAGACGCAATCGGTGAAGAAGCGTCCGCACCTGATCGCCGTCATCGGCGCCAGTGGCTGCGGCAAGACGGTGTACCTGGGGCTATTGATGGACATGCTCACGAAGCACGTAGGGCTGCTGCGGTCCACGGCACGGGGGCCGATGTCGATCTCATTGCAACAGACCACGACGACGGCGCTCTCGACCGGCTGGTTCCCGGAGAAGACGGTGACCACGCCGGAGCAGTGGCACTGGGTGCACTGCCAATTCAATTGCCGCCGCCGCCGTCGGCCGATCGAGCTAGTGATCCCCGATCTTTCGGGTGAAGCGCTGGCGGTCGAAACCGAGCGGTCCGGCCGCTACCCCTCAATCCGTTCGCTGCTCACCAAGTGCGCCGCAGTCCTCGTGCTCGCCGACGCCGAATTGTTGCAATCGGGCGATCACTCGCAAGACTTTGTCACGCTGAAGCTGCTTTCCATGATGGGCGAGCTCCGCGAGGAGCAGGCGCGCGCGCGTCGCCTTCGCGGAGCGGAACGTCGGCCACTAGCGCTTCTGCTCACGAAGGCCGACAAGTGCGACGGCCTGTTCGAGAATCCCCACGAGTTCGCTGAGGCCCATGCCACTGCCCTGTGGAGCGATTGCCGGGCACGCTTCCCGCGGCACGAAGTCTTCGCATGCTCGGTCACCGGAGCCACTGCCTTCCGCGACAATTACGGCCGGCGACAAGAAGTGCCGCTGCGAATCGAGCCGCGCGGAATCATCGAACCCTTTGGCTGGCTCATGGCCGAACTCGACGAAGGCTGGGCCAATCCCGGCTTCGGGGCCAGGCTGCGCCGCCGTTAAGCGCCGCCCAATCCAGGATTGCGTCAGATTCGCACTTTGCTTCCGACGCTCATCGAGTTGAAGAACCGCCGGAATAGGTAGTGGCTGTCGTGCGGGCCGGCGGACGCCTCGGGGTGGTACTGCACGCTGTACGCGGGCACCTCGCGGTGGGCGAGGCCTTCGATAGTGCCGTCATTCAGGCTGCGGTGCGTGACTTCAAGGAAGCGAGGCAGCGACGCCTCCTCGACGGCAAAGCCGTGGTTCTGCGATGTGATTTCGACGGCCTTGGTCTCTAGATTCTGAACCGGATGGTTTGCACCCCGATGGCCGAACTTTAATTTGAAAGTCCTCGCGCCACACGCCAGGCCAAGCAATTGGTGGCCGAGGCAGATTCCAAAGATCGGCTTCTTGCCCAATAAACCGCGAATCGTGTTGATTGCATATTCCAGCGGCTCCGGGTCGCCGGGGCCGTTTGACAGAAAAATGCCGTCGGGCTCTTGAGCAAGAACCTCCTCAGCGGTTGCCGTGCCGGGCAACACGCTCACGCGGCAACCCATGTCCACCAGATGCCGCGGGATATTCCACTTCATTCCGTAATCCAAGGCCACAACGTGAGGACGATCCGCTCGTGATTCCTGCTCCTCGCTCCTTGCTGCGGCACCCGCGGAGCGGCTCGGCTCCTTGCCGTTCAAGTGCGTCCACTCGCTGAGCGGCTCCTGCCACTCGAATGGCTGATCTGGCAGGACTTCGCGCACAAGGTCGCGGCCAACAAGGCCGGGGCTGGACTTCGCTTTAGCCACCAGGCTGGCATCATCGAGATCGGTTGTCGACAACACGCCCTTCATTGCCCCGCGCGTGCGAAGCCGACGCACGAGCGCGCGCGTATCGATCGATTCTATCGCCACGATACTCCACTGGCGAAGATAATCGCTTAGACTTTGCTCGCTGCGGAAATTGCTCTGCGTGCGGCTATGTTCCCGAACGATAAATCCAGCGAGCTGAGGCCGGCCGCTTTCCACATCCTGGGCGTTCACGCCGTAGTTGCCGATTTGTGGATACGTCATGGCCACAATTTGGCCGCGGTAACTCGGGTCGGTAAGGATTTCCTGGTAGCCAGTCATCGACGTGTTGAAACACACTTCGCCGTCGACCTCGCCCTCGGCGCCGATTGATGTGCCGGCAAACACAGTGCCGTCTTCAAGAGCTAGTTTTGCGCGCGGTGTCATAGTGCTTCAGTATACGAAACGAACCGATCGCCGTTTAGAGCCCGCGGCAGATTTAGCCGTCCGCTTGCGGCTTAGCTTATATCACAGCGACGGGGCGCACTTTACTCAAAGCGCGGCACGAGCCGCTCGACCACCAGCCGGCCGATATTGAGCGATGCCGTGGCCGCCGGCGAGGGCGCGTTTTCCACGTTCACCACCCGATCGGTTTCGTTAATGATGAAATCGTCCACCATCGAGCCGTCGGGCGCGACGGCTTGCGCTCGCACACCGGCCGGTGCCCATTCGAAATGCTCCGGCTCGATCGCCGGCACGAGCCGCTGGGCCGCGCGCACGAACGCGCGTTTACTGAAGCTGCGCCGCATTTCGTCGGCGCCGATCCGCCAATAACGGGCAGCCAGGCGCCAGAAGCCACGATAGCCCAACGTCTCGGCCATATCGCGAAGATTGATTGTTGTGTTGCGGTATCCTTCGCGTGCGAACGCCAGAACAGCATTAGGCCCGCATTCAACGCGGCCGTCGATCCGCCGCGTAAAATGCACTCCCAAGAAAGGATAACGCGGGTCGGGCACCGGATATATCAGCATCCGCACCAGGTGATGCGCCTCCGGCCGCACGAGGTAAAACTCGCCGCGAAACGGAATGATTTTCGACGCGGGCTGAGTGCCGCTGAGCCTCGTGACGCGGTCGCTGAAGAGGCCCGCGCAGTTTACGACTTGATCGGCCGAAAATTCGCCTGCGGTCGTCTCTACAATTGCAAGTCTTTCGTGGCGGCGAATGGCTGTGACGCGGGCCCCTGTTTTAATTGTGCTCCCCTGCCCCTCAATCAGCTCAGCCAATCGGCGGGCAACGTGCTGATAATCGACGATGCCCGCCTCGGGCACGTGAATCGCCGCGATGCCGGCCGCATGCGGTTCTAATTCCCTCAAGCGAGCCGCGTCGATCCGCTCGCACACGACTCCGTTCGCCTTGCCATTCTCCAAGATCTTCTCCATCCGCGGCAGCTCGCTCTCCTCGAGGGCGACGATCACCTTGCCGCAAATCTTGTACGGAATTCCTTCGCGGCGGCAAAACTCTTCCATCGCCAGCTTGCCCGCGCGGCAGTTCTGCGCCTTGAGCGATCCGGGCCGATAGTAGATTCCCGAATGCAGTACGCCCGCGTTGCGGCCGGTTTGATGCCGGGCGATTGTTTCCTCTTTCTCCAGCACAGTGACGCGCTTGCCTGGAAACCGCTCCAGAAAGCGATACCCGGTGGCCAGCCCCACGATCCCGCCGCCGATGATGATGAGGTCGCTGTGCGTCACGTCTAATATGCCGTCCCAGTTTTGCGGATATGAATTCGCGGCTTGGCATCGGCATCGTGCAGTTTTCCGCGCACGACCTTAGCAAGGAATACGCGATGGTCACCGGAATCGACGTGACGGACCGGCTCGCACTCCAAATGGCCCATTGCCGCTTTTAGAATCGGCACGCCGCGTGCGCAGTGCGTGATATCGAGCTCTTCGAAGGCCGGCTCGCCCGGCTCGAAACCCTTGCTGAAATGCTTCATGAGATTGGTTTGCGATTGACCCAACACGTTCAGCACGAACGGCTGACTCTCGCTGAGCCAATCACAAATCGGCCGGCCGAGCTTCACGGTTACGCTCACCATCGGAGGATCGAAACCGGCCTGCATGACCCAGCTCGAAAGCATGCCGGTGGCGCGCGGACCGGTACCAGCCGTGAGAACGAAGATGCCGCTGGGTATGCGGCCGAGCACAGGATCGAATGATTTGGGTTTACTCATTTATGGGCGCTCGTGCAAATACTGGTCGCTGAAGAGACCAGTCCGCGGGGCACACTTCGTTCAATCGCTGCCTTTCCGAAGCGTGCGGCCTAACTTTTGTTCCACGCTGGCGACCTTGCTCGTCAAGCGGCCGGCTTGGCCGCGGCGGAAGTCGAGCTTCGCCGCGCAGGTGACGCGGTCAGAGTGCTTTGCAGTTTGTTCAATGCAGCGGCGCATCAAGTCGAGAACCTCGGAAAGCTCGCCTTCGACAATTGTGCCCATCGCGTGCAGCTCGTAATCGAGGCCGCTTTGCTCAACTAGCTCCAGGCATTCGGCGACATACCGGCTCACGCTCTCGCCTTTTCCCAAAGGCGTGATCGACATCTCGAGCAGTACCATGGGCTATTCCTCATGGGAACTTGCGGCTCGCCGTTCGGCTCCTAGTGCCAGCGACGATAGCGACGCGCCGACGTCCTGCGCGGCCTCGCGCATCGATGCTGCTGTCATGCTATCGCACGCCGCGTGTTTGACGATTGTAGCGCAGCGGCCTGAACCCGTCGATTGCATGCGTGTACGTATTTGCCGGACGTGGACAGTAGCCATGCGCGCATTCTCTCTGTCCTCGCGCGGTAACATCGGCTAACCTGTGACCCAATTTGGACCGAGAATGTAGTAGGGTCCCCGCACTCTGTGCCCTATTCCTGCCGCGTTTGACCAACCTTCGCCGACCCGCTCACGCCATGGCTCGCCTTCGCTTGTTCATGATGCGCCGCTGCGCGCTTGCGCTACTGCTGTGGGGCGCGTGGCTCAATGCGCAGTCAACACGGGGCCAGAGCACTGAATCAATTACTGCCGCGCCCTCGCGCGCGGATTTCTATCGCCCCTTGCAAACCGTTTGGACTACGGACGCAAAGGGCGAGCTTTCCAGTCCCGTGCCGGCGGCGGTCGACTTGGGCGCATGGAACGGCGTCCTCCCGGTAGCGGATCAAGAAGACCTGAACCAACCTGTTCCCGTCGACGATGCCTGGATTACGCCGCCCAGAGAGCGTCGGCCGATCGTTGAAGCCAGTGATTACTTCACGGACCCGGGTTGGGAAGAAGGCGCGTACTTCGAGCCGGCCGCATCCGCTGCCTGGCACTGGCAAGTGTTGCCCGACGGGCTCATCTATCGCTCGTATCAAGCCGGCGTGCGCGAGCCGCGACTTTCGATCCTGGCGTTTCACGAAGATGCTGGCCAATCGTTTTGGGATGGCACGCTGGGCGGTCGCGTCGGATTGTTGCGCTACGGCACGTGTGGGCCAGTCTATCCGCAAGGCTGGCAGCTGGACGTCGAGGCGGCGGCCATCGTGCGTCTTACGCTGGATGAAATTCGCGACTTTGAGACGGCCGACTATCGCGTCGGCGTTCCACTCACGTACGGCGTCGAAAACTGGCAGTTCAAGTTTGCCGTCTATCATCTCAGCTCGCACCTTGGCGATGAATTCGCCATCGCCAATCCGGGCAGCCTCGACGAGCGGATCAACTACGTGCGCGACGCACTGGTGATCGGCGCATCGTATTTCCCGCACCCGTCATGGCGGCTGTATTCCGAAGCCGCGTACGCCGTCAACGTCGACGGCGGCGCCGAGCCTTGGGAATTTCAATTGGGCACGGAGCTATCGGAGCCCGGCCCGACCGGCATACACGGCACGCCGTTCCTCGCCGCCAACGCCCATTTGCGCGAGGAGCACGACTACGGCGGCGACATCACGCTCCAAACCGGCTGGCTCTGGCGCGGCCGGTCGGGCCAGGTCACGCGCATGGGCCTGCACTTGTACAATGGCAAGAGTAGCCAGTACCAGATCTTCAACAACTCCGAGCAACAAATCGGCTTCGGATTGTGGTACGACTATTGATGCGACGTCCGCC
>DATFGJ010000562.1:0-2200 GCA_035249585.1 Lacipirellulaceae bacterium | reverse complement strand
AGGCCCTCCGCACCCGGTTTCAATTGGGCCGTGCTGAAATTAAAGAGCTGATCGGCTGGCAGCTCGATGCGAATCACGTCGCCGTCTTGCCGCACATTGATGCCGGGCAGATTCGTGATCGAAAGACTTCGCAGCAATGTATTGTTCGCGCGGATCTCGGCCTGGCTGCGCGTTTCGACGCTTGCCGCCAGCGCGGTCGTGCGATTGCGAAGCTGGTCGTTGTCGGCTTTCACGCCGGCGAGACGGTCGGTCGTGTCCTTAAGCTGCGTTTGGGTAGCCCGAACCTGTTCTTCCAACAACTGAATCTGCTGACGCGATTGGGCGAGCAGCGATTCGAGCTCTTGATTACTACGGTCGAGCGAGGCGGCCCGCTGCTGATACTGCTGAGTTTGCTGGGCCAAGGCCGTTTGTTGTTCTGGCGAGAGCGTAACTGCGGCCTGCTGCCCGGCGGGCGCGTACGCAAGCTGGCCGCAGCCTGACGCAAGTAGCGTCACGAACAAAAGCGCGATCGCAACGACCGTGCGAGTATGCAAAGCGTGTAACACAGCGACGATCCCTGTCGCGGCGAAATTTAGGCGACGCGTTCGAAAATGACCCAAGCAGTCGCGCTCGAGTCGAAGAGCGGCGGATACTAGCAACTGGATGCTACCGCGACAAGGCCGCCGATGTGCGAGCCTCACGAAGCAGGGCGGGTGCTTGCACCGCCGATCAATCTCGGGGCTGCGCAACGGCGGGTGCCAGCACCCGGCCTGCCGGATACTCGCCGTAAAACCGGCGGATGTAATTCCGGTGCCAGCGCTGCGGCTTATGCGGCTCCCAGCCGAACCGGGCCATGAGCCGGTCGGAGAGCCGCGCGTTGGCGGCGTCGCAAACGATGGCGTCGACGCGCTTAAGCTCGGCGACGGCGTCCAGCGCCACCAGCGACGCGCGGAACGTGCGATAACTCGTGCCGGCCGTCGAAACGATATATTTCAGTGCCAGGAAATTCCGCATGCGCAGCGGCTGGTTGTAATACAACAGGCAGCGGTCGGCCGCGCCGCGACGATGGTAACGCGGCCCTAATGGCAAAAGCTCAGGCAATGAAAAGAGCTTGGGCAATGGCCGCAAATGAATCGCGACAAGTTCGCCGGCGATCGTTTCGATCACGCCATACCGCCGCGCGCGAATGCGCTCGCGATGTCGTTCGAAATTCGTGATCGTCTCAAATGACCAGTGCATTGCTTCCTCATCCACAAACATGGATTAATCACAGAGACACTGAGGACACGGAGGTCGGATTGCTAGAGTGAAAGTTGCTCGAAACGCGACATTCATTTTCGACTTTCAATCATAGTTCATCCCGATTGCTTCTCTGTATCCTCTGTGTCTCTGTGGTCGAATACATCCCGGCCGAAGAGCGCTATTTTTATGGCTCGCCAGATGGCCAGCATCACGCCCAATAGCGCCAGGCAAATCACCAGTGCCAGCGGAACGAGCGGCCCGGCCTCAAAGAGCTCGCGGGCCCACGACCAGATCGGCGCCCAGGCGACGACGACGACCGCGGCAGCCAGACATAAATAGGGAACGTACGGAATCTCGTCGTCGCGGCGCAGAACGAGTTGCGCAAGACCAATGAGAATCGCTGCGAAAGGCGCGAGGAAAAACGTAATCAGGCAAGCCTGCCAGCCCAGGAAAGTGCCGACCATCATCATCAGCGTGACGTCGCCGAAACCCATCGCTTCGCGGCGCAGCGCGGCGGTGCCGATGAGGCGCACGGCCCACACAATGCCGCCGCTGCCCACGAGCCCCACGAGCGCGGTCAGCAAGCCCGCCCACGCTTCGTCTCCAAGCGCCCAGACGCACACGATCGCACCTGTTCCGGCCACAAGCATCCAGCGCAGCGGCGGGCGGCGAAACTCGGTCCACACCCGGCGTGCGATCAATTGCACGGCGAACAGCGGCCCGCGCCGGCCGCGCCAAATCCGCGGCGCCAGTGCGAAACACCAGAGCGCATAACACCCGAGGCCCACCGCGAGCGATCGCCACTCGCGCGGCCGGCCCCACTTGGGCGGCCAGGCTTTGGGCGCCACCGCGGTCACCGGTTCAAGCCACAGCGGCCCACCCGGTCCGAGTGCCGGGCCGCCGGCCGCGTTCTTGATCGTTTCGCCGACGAGTGGCTTCGCCGGGCGAGCCGCGACGTTGGGCAACAACGACATTGGCA
>DATFGJ010000561.1:0-7869 GCA_035249585.1 Lacipirellulaceae bacterium | reverse complement strand
CCACCACGTCGGCAAGCAGCTTGCGCATGTGTTCAATGCGGGCATCCCGCTCGGGCATGAGCTGCGCATCGGCAAAGATAGTAATTTGCGTGCGCAGAGCGTAGCGGTCATACGCCAAATCAATCAGCTGACGCAGCTGCTGCCAGTAGTCGGGCCACGCCTCGACCCGTTTTCCTTCCCGCGTGGTAAATTCCACCGGCGCAATTTCCAAGCCATCCCACGCGGCGTTGTGACCGACCATCGACAGCATGCGGTAATAATTGAAGCCGCAGCGCGACAGATACTCGAGATCGGACTCTAGCCGTGCCCGGTCATGCTTCGCTCGCCAAAGCGCGGTGAAGTTAGACGCCCCTAAACCAAGAAACGGCCCGCCATCATCGACCAGCGAGTAACCTTCCGACCGCACCCGACCGTTACGCGGGGTGCCGCGACGATCGACATTCGCTCTGCCTGCGGCTTTTTCATTCCGCGTTGGCGAGTTCTCCTCCGCCGTTTGCTCCTCGGCGTTACCCCGTAGCACGAGCACTGCGACAATTACGATGAATGCGGTAAGCCGCTGAATGTTCGTCATGATTGATCTCTTAGGAGACACGACTTCGCACGCCTCAATAGACCGAAGCCGCACGATTATCGGCAACAGCACGCGGTTATACACTAATACCAGGGCAGGAAGGACAATCTTGTCCATCTATTGCAAAAAGCACCTCGATCCAGCACGTGCCCACGGGCCGTCCGCGCCAGCAAGCGAAACTGCCCGCCTTCGCCGGGGTTAAATTGATCGGGCGCCCGGCGGAGCGCTTTGCTGCCAGCGGTGACCGCTCGCCGGTTGGCCACAGGGCGTATAAGCTAAAATGAAGCGGCCCGCAGCCCCCGGCAGGCGCGGCCGCTGCGCATTGCCGCGCTGCGGCAAGCCGCCGTCGGCGACCCCCAATTGAGACATCCTTTGTCGATTAGCGAATCGACTGCTGAAAGGTACACGCTGGCCGATCCCGACGTTCGGCTCATGCTGCAGGTGCGCGACAACGACGGTCAGGCATTTGAAGAATTGATGCTCCGCTATCAGAATCGGCTGCTCTCGCTTATGACGCATTTGGTGGGCGACCGGGAGCTGGCCGAGGATCTCACGCAGGAGGTTTTTTTGCGAGTCTATCGGGCCCGGCGCCGCTATGTGCCGGGCGCGAAATTTTCCACCTGGCTCTTTACAATTGCCGGCAACGTGGCCTCCAACGCCCTGCGTACCAAATCGCGCCGCCGCGAAGTCATTCTCAACTCGCGCGATACGGACTCCGGTTCGCACTCGCTTGAAGCGGCGGCCGTGGCGGCGAGCGGCCTAATGCCTACTCGACAACTCGATAAAGCCGAGCTTTGCGCCGCCGTGCAGCAAGCCATTGAAACACTTAACGAACGCCAGCGCATGGCCGTGCTGCTCGCCAAATTTGAACACTTCAGTTACGCCGATATTGCCGAGGTCATGAACATGTCGCCGCAAGCGATCAAATCGCTGCTCTCGCGCGCCCGCTCGAAGCTTCGCGATACGATCCAGCCCTATTTGGAACGCGGCGCGAAGATCGATCGAGACGTGGCGAATACTGCCGCCGACAGCCACTATCCGGCCTCCGAGGCGCCTGCTTAGACGGCAATTGCACTCCTACTTACAATCTCGCCAAATACAATGCCCCCCTCTGATCCACAAACTGAGACTCAGCCAGGCGATGAGCTCGTAGCCTATCTCGATGGCGAGCTCGCGCCCGAGGAATGCCGGCAGGTCGAGGACCGGCTGGCTTCAGACGTCGACTATCGGCGCAGATTACATGAGCTTGATCAGGCCTGGGAGGCGCTCGACGCGCTGCCCAAGCCGGCGGTAGCTGACAATTTTGCCCGCACCACGATCGAAATGGTAAGCGTTGCCGCCCAGCGCGACGTATCGGAACAATCGGCGAAGGCGGCGTCCTCCCGCCGGCGCCGGCGCTGGGGCTGGGCGGCTGTCGCGGCCCTCGCCGCTGTGGCCGGTTTTGCCGTGGCCCGCTCGCTGCTTCCTGACTCGAACGCCAAATTGCTGGCCGACTTGCCCGTGATTCAGCAGTTCGATGTCCTGAGTCAAATCGAGGATGTGGAATTCTTGCGCCTTCTACCGGCCGCGGCGATGAACGAACCACTTGCAGGCGCGAGTGCCGACATCGAGCTCGATGTGGATGGCATGCGGGCCGCGGCTTCACCGTCGCTCGTGGCGCGCCGCAAATGGGTCGAAAGCCTCTCGCCCGACAAGATGGCAAGTCTTGAAGCCCAAATGCAGCGATTCGAGGCTCTCGACAAGAATCCTGCAGAGCAAAACCGGCTGCGCGCTCTCGAACGCCAAATCAACCAGGCGGCCGATGCCGATTTATTGCGCCACAGGCTCGTTGCCTATGGCCGCTGGCTGTCGCGGCAGCTGCCGGGCGATCAGGAAGATCTGCGCATGCTGCCCACCGACGAGCGGCTAGATCTAGTGCGAGCGATCGTCCGCGACGAACAGGAACGAGCGGCGCGGCGCCTGTCGGCCGAGGATGCGGAAAAACTTCGCGCGGAGATCATGGAGATTTACCAGGAGCGCAAGGGTCGTTTCTTGGGAAGCCTGCGCCACCGCGACCCCGATAACCGTCGCAGATTCGAAGAGGCGGAGGAACCGCGCCGCGCGCTGATGGTGCTTACCTGGGAGCTGCGCAGCGACGAGCGAGATGAGAAAACGCGCGACCGTTTGGTCGACGCGCTAGGCTCCGAAGCCCGTGAGCAGTGGAATAGAATAAGCCGGCGCGATCAACGCAGACGCCAGTTTCTTTTGTGGCGCTGGATCTGGGAAACGATGCAGCCCAGCTGGGGCCCCGACGAGCTGGAGAAGTTTTTTGCCAACGAGCTGGATAACAATCAGCGCGCCCAATTGTTGAGCTTGCGCGCCGACGAAATGCAATCGGAGCTCAAACGGTTATACCTCGCGTCGCAGTTCGGCCTGAGCGACCCGAACCAATTGCCGGGCGAGACGGGCCGGCGCAGCACATCGCCCAACGCGCCACCGCCGGACGAATCGCGCCAGTCCGACGAAGAGCGCTCGCGCGATGACGTCGATCGTCGCGGTGACGGCAGACGCCGCCGCGACAACGGTCGCTAGGGCCCATCGCAGCTGAATACGCAAGAACGTAGCTGAATTCGCAAGAATTCAGCAAACACGGCAGCTGAATTCTTACGAATTCAGCCACCTGGTCGACGGCACGCTTCTTTACACTTCGTACCCGTCACGGTACTCGTTGCGAACG
This sequence comes from Lacipirellulaceae bacterium, assembly GCA_035249585.1. GTDB lineage: Bacteria > Planctomycetota > Planctomycetia > Pirellulales > Lacipirellulaceae > JABDGM01. The sequence continues at coordinate 4,582 of DATFGJ010000561.1, read as the reverse complement.
ACCCGCTCCAGCGAAGCGTCGTTGAGCGGCTTCAGATTGACAGGGTCCCATTCCACGCGGCCGCGCTTCCACACGGCCAGGTTGCCCAGCAGAATCGTCTCGGTGAGCGGCCCGGCGTAGTCGGGGAAATTCGACATAGCGGGCTTCTTCGGATCACGCATTGCGTCGAACCATTCTTTCTCATGGCCGGGGCTGCGCGGATAGTCGACGCGCATCGGCTCGGCGCCGCCGACAATCTCGATACCCTGCTCGGCATAATCGCCGGCCGCGTACATCGTTCCCTTGTCGCCGACCAGTAGCACTCCGCTGGGCGCTGGCGCCGGCGTCTTCTTGCCATCGACTTCGACCTGAAGCTTCACGTCCTTGAACAGTTCCGACGGGGGCACGTTGCCGCCGTCGTACCAATACGCGGTGAACGCCGGTCGGCCATTGAGCGCCGGGAACTCGAATTTAATCTTCGAGCGCGCCGGGTAGCTGTCGCCGTCGTGCTCGGGGCACTCGGCTTCAACGGCCGTCGGGTCGCGCATGTTCAGCGCCATGAACGGCAGGTTGCACGTGTGGCAGGCCATGTCGCCCAGCGCGCCCGTGCCGAAGTCCCACCAGCCGCGCCACGCGAATGGATGGTAGCCGTCGGCGTACGGCCGCCAGGGTGCCGGGCCGAGCCACAGGTCCCAGGCCAAGGTTGTTGGCACCGGCTTGATCGGCGCGCGGCGTTCGCCTTGCGGCCAGATCGGGCGGTTTGTCCAGATATGAACTTCTTTCACCGCACCGAGCTGGCCGTTGCGGATTTGAAAGGCCGCACGCCGCATCGGATTGTGCGCGGTGTACTGATTGCCCATTTGCGTGGCGACGCCTTTCTCGCGAGCGATCTCGCCCAGCCGGCGCGCTTCCCAGATCGTGTGGGTGAGCGGCTTCTGGCAGTACACGTGCTTTCCCATCTTCATCGCTTTGGCGGCCACCACCGCGTGGGAATGATCGGGTACGCTCACCGTCACCGCATCGATCCGATCGCCCATCGCGTCGAGCATCTCGCGGAAGTCGGCGTAATTGTGTTCGGTCTTCACGGCGTCGGCCATGCCTTCGAGCGTGGGAGCGTCAACGTCGCAAAGAGCGACAACCTTTCCAAACTTGGAGACGTTTTGCACGTCACTGCGGCCCTTGCCGCCGACGCCCACGCAGCCAATTTGTATTGCTTCGTTCGGTGACGTGCTGTCTTGGGCCTGAACGCCGCCGGCCACCCAATAGCCGACGCCGGCCGCCGCGGATGCTTGTAGAAAACTACGACGATTCGTTACGAGTGACATGGATCGAGTCTCCAACCAAGTGAAATGCGTCGGGCTGTGGTGCCCCACGAAGAGCTTCTGTCAGGCGCGATAAGCCCGACGTATGCCTAACAGCATAGCGGGCGCGGCGGCAAAGTTCAAACTAGTCGGCTGGAGCGGCGGCTGCGGCAACCGGCGGCCGCTTTCCGGGCCGAAGGCCTGCCAAAAACGACAGCGATTTTGCGGCAAATCAGTCGGCGGACGCGCCCCCGCCGGTTTGCCAAGTCGGCCGCGCGAAACTACGCTAACGGGAGCCTTTTCACCCGATTTCGTCGATCGTATCACGCTTGTGCTGTGAGGTTACTTCACCCATGCGGCAAAAATCTATATTCCCGGGAAAGCCGATTTTGTTCTTGGCCGTTTTATGGTTGGCGCTCCCCGGCAGGCTTACAGTCGCGGACGATGCCGACGCCCTGGTCGCTCGAATTGCGCAGCTCGGTGGGCACATTGTCCGCTCTGAGTCCGGCGAAATCGTCGCCATTGACCTGGCTAACCGGCCCACGGGCGACGAGGATCTGCGGCTCTTGGCCGCAGCTCCCCACTTGCAAAAACTCGTTGTGTGGGGCGCGGGAGTCACTGACGTCGGGGTCGATCACCTCGCGCAACTCAAGAATCTTGCGGAGCTGACTTTAGAGAACACGCTTGTCACCGATGCGGGCCTGGCTAAACTCGCGCCGCTTGCGAAATTGAAATCGCTCAATCTGCAGCGCGCCACCGGAATCACGGATGAGGGATTGGCGCACGTGGCAAAGCTCCCTGAACTCACGTATCTGGTCCTGCTGTACACCAAGATCGGTGATCCCGGCATGATGCATCTGGCACGCGCCAAGAAGCTTCGACTGCTCGACGCGCGCGGCTGCAAGATCTCCGACGCCGGATTGGCGCACCTCGCGCCGCTCAGCGGACTGGTCGCCCTCAAACTGCGCACCGCCGCGGTAACTGACGCCGGCGTGGTGCACTTGCGCTCGATGAAGCGATTACGAGGCCTCGCGCTAGAAGACTCAAAAGTCACCGACGCCGGCCTGGCCAACCTCGCCGGCCTTACGGAGCTCGACGATCTCAATCTCATGCGCTGCTCGATCAGCGATAACGGACTCGCGCACTTGTCGAAGCTCACCAAGCTGCGGATCCTATTCCTTCGCGCTACGTATGTGAGCGGCGACGGGCTCGTGCACCTTCGCGATTTGAAGCAGCTGCGAAAGCTCGATCTCAGCGAGACCACGGCCAGCGACGATGGCCTGCGGCATCTTGCCGGAATGAACGAGCTCGTCTGGCTCAATCTTTGGAACACGATGGTCGGCAGCGGCGGTGCGGAGCACCTCGCAAAACTCAAAAAGCTGCTGTATCTGAACCTTGACAATACGGGCACTGACGACGAGGCGCTCAAGCAAATCGCTACGTTGCCGCAGCTCGGCACACTCACGCTCAATGAAACTGGCGTGACCGATGAAGGACTGGTCCATCTCGAGCCGTGCCGCTCGCTCAAAAAACTCGAATTGCGATTGACGGCGGTGAGCGAGGAAGGCGTCGAAAAACTCAAAGCGGCCATACCGAGTCTGGAAGTGGCTTACGACGAATAGCCGATTGTGGTCCTACGCTTTGCCCTGAAAGGGCAAAATATGACAGCCCAGGGCGCAGCCTTGGGTCATGTGCACAACACGAGGATTAAGCCCTGAAAGGGCGACATACCCGTCGGCGCTTCGAATTCCGCTCTTTTCAGAGCGAACGATGCGAAATGACATCGTACCCAGGGCTGCGCCCTGGGCTTTCACATCGCGCCCTTTCAGGGCTTACCGAGCCACGTTCTTTCGCATGCGTCGATTCGCGAAATTTGCTTCGTCGCGCCACGGCAATTAGCCTGAAAGGATGCACTCGTCCGCATCATCGCGCAATCAACTTGCCGTGTATCAATGTCGATTCCACGGCAACGAGAGTACGACCACGCGCGACGCGTGTAGACGCGGTGTTAGCTGGGTCCTTCGATGGGCCGCGGCGATTGCCGTCCTGTGGTTCGCCGGCTGCATGCTGATGGAGTTCGCGTATTGTTTAGCGGCCGAGCACACATTGGCGCGCGCCGCGCGGGCCGGCGCGCTGGAAGCCACCCTGCCGCGAGCGAGCCTTCAAAGCGTATGCCAGACGATAAAGCGCCGGCTTGCGAATCACGCCGCGTGGGCGCCACAATTGGCGCTATCCGTAGAGCGAAATGGCACGGCCGTTGGCGGCGCGATTCAGGCAGTTGGCGGAGACCGGATGGCGGTAATGGCTGCCGTGCCAGTACGCGCCGTTGTGCCCCATTGGTTGAATGCCGTCAGTTTGCGGACCAGCGAATCCCAAATTGAAGTCCGCGCGGAACGCCAAGTACCGGGACGAGGGTTTTAATAGCCGGAGGGCCACGTCTCCGGCGCGGACGCACCCCGGTTAGCGCCGTTGGTGCCTGCCGTCCGGCTAGTGTATACGACGGCATAAATATTAGACGCCACTACGCCAACGCGTTAAACCGCCGCGGCATAGAGTTCCGCGTAGTCGAGCACCCAAAGTTCGACCAGCTCGCGAAAACTTTCCAGGTCGACCTCGGAGAGGCGCTGGTAATGATTGCGGCTTAGAACTTCCTTGTTGCGCACCGTACCCTTGGCTGCCAACTCAAGTACGTGGTACTTGTTGTACGGACTGACGACCAGCTGCAGACGACTGAAATGGCTGCTGCGGCGGCCGGCGGCGAGGTGGATGTCGTCGCGGCTTGCGGCCGCTCCCCAGCCTTCTTCGTCCATGATTGTCTCCAGCCGAAAGCCGGGGACGTTGTCGGCCAGGTCGCGCAAGCGACTTTCGATGTGATCGGTGAGCTCCAGACGATACTGCGAGTGCAGGCGGCGGCACTCTTCCTCGCTCATCGCCCGGGCGGCCGCTTCGCTTTGCTGCGCGGCACGCGCTTGCTTGCCGCGCTCTTGTGCTCGCTGAAGTCGCTCTTTGAAGCTCATTGCGGTCGCAGTCAAGAGTCGAGAGCTGAGAGTCAAGAGCCGGATTCGTTTGCCTCGCCGCTCATGACCGGCGTCTCGTGGCTGTCGTCGGTGGAACCGTTGCTCGGACCATTTGTCGGCCCATGCGCAGGCGGAGGTGCAGGGGCAGGGGGCTGTTTCGATTCGGCTGGTGGCGCGTCCTGTTCCTTCTTCTTCTGATGATACTGCAGCAAGTCGCCAAAGGAGCGCATGAACTCCTTGCCTTCCTCCATTTCCTTGGTGATCGGCACTTTTACTTTCGGAGCG
>DATFGJ010000560.1:0-8898 GCA_035249585.1 Lacipirellulaceae bacterium | reverse complement strand
CCGCGCCATCATACTTCAGCCGGTAAATCCGGCCGTGCTTTTTGTCGCGCAGCTCCGACTCGTAGGCTGCCCCCTTGCCTGTTTCGAATCCGTACGGTGTGGGATTGTGCTGGATGATGTAGTTGTACCAGTCGATGATCCACACATTCCCGTCTGGCCCGACTTCGGCCATGATGGGCGCCGACCATTCATCGCGGCTGGCAACAAGATTCATCGGGCTCGTGGAGCGATAGCCGGCGCCGTCGCGTTCGAGCACGAAGACCCCCACGAGGTGACCGGTCGGACCGCAAACGAAGGCCGTTCTGTTCCACCACTGCTGGGGGTAGGTCCTTGCCGTGTAAATTGCGTGTCCGGCTCCGGCCGTGTAAGCGCCGAAATTATCGACCTGCCGCACCTTGTCGGTGACCGGCGAGAAGCGCGCCGTGTCGGCAATCATGCGCAGCGTGCTGGCCGACCAGCCTTGAACGCGCTCGTAATAGCGGTTGGGGATCGGCATGAAGACGCTCGGGTTGCCATTGGCCGTAGAGCCGAACACGAGTCCCTCTTCGCTGATCCCGAGGCCCCACGTGTTGTTGTTCGTCGAGCGCAGAAACTCGATGTCCACAACTCGCGGTGGGTCGCTCTGGTCGAGCCGAAAGCGAAAAAATCCCTGGCGGAATGCGGGCACCTCGTGCTCATTGCCGTCCGCATCAACATAGCGCGGGCTCGACGGGTTGTAACCCTGCATCGCCCAGATCCAGTTGTCCAGGCCGTATTGAAAATTGCTCACGCCCCCGTGCGTGTCGCGCATGTTCCAACCCGAGATGAGCGTCGTGCGCTCGTCGGCCCGATCATCGCCATCAACGTCCTTCAAATAAATCGTTTCCGTGGCGTTCTGAACAACCGCTCCGCCGCGATAGAAGATGATCGAGGTGGGAATGCTCAGCTCTTCGGCAAAGACCGTGAACTTGTCGGCTTGGTCGTCGCCGTCGGTGTCTTCGCAGATGCGAATCCGATCGTTGCCGCGGCCGTTCTCGTGCAAGTCGTTCGGGTAGTCGACCGACTCGCAAACCCAGAGCCGGCCGCGGGCGTCCCAATTCATCGCAATTGGCTTTGCCGCGATATCTGGCTCGGCGGCGAATAACTGGAGTGTAAAGCGTTCGGGCGTCGAAAAGTACGTTCGCGACTTGTCCGGCGACAGCGGACGCTGCATCGCATGATGCTCCTGGCCCGCGCCGCGTCGCCGGCTGCCTCGATCACTTGGTGAGTAGTGGGGAATCTTGCGTCCAACCTCGTCGTACTTCAAGTCTTCAAGCTTGCCGCTGCCGCTCACCATGCGCGGCGGCTCGAACAGTTGCGATGTTTGCCGCGCTTCCGGCTCGGCAGCCGGTTGCAAGTCCTGCTGCGGCCTTACAAATGCCGGCACAAGGCCGGGATCTCCGCCGCAGGCCCAGCGGATACCGCGTTCCACAAGGTTTTGGAACCCGGGGTTATTCCAAGTGCGCAGATCATGTCCCCATGCTGTGTAGAAGACTCGGCCCTTGCCCTGCTGGCGGATCCAAGTCCACGGCTCGCTCGTGTTGCCGCGAGCCTGCGGACCTTGATCGCGGTATTCGAGCACGATCCGGTCGCGCTCGTTGTGCCGGTGATGAATGTACGTTTCGTCCCAGCTCGAAAAACCGCCAAATCCTTCAAACACCGGCTGGTCCTGCGGCGAGAGCCGGGTGGAAAATACCTCGGCACCATGCCGCCGGAACTGCGCGCCGACCAGGTCGACAAATTTCACGCTGTTGCGAAAACAAAAGGATGCGCAGTGCAGCGGCACGAACCCCTTGCCGCCCTCGACGAAGGCCAAAAGGCCCGCTTCCTGCTCGGGCGTGATTTCGTCGATGTTGGCGTAAAGGATCAGCCCATCGTATTCGGCGAGTTTCGGCGAGGCGAGGACATTTGGGTCTTCGGTATATTCGATGGCAATGCCGCGATCGCGCATTACCGGAATCAAAGCATTCGCCCTCACCTGCGGCCGGTGGGGGCCGCGGTCACCCAGAAAAATCAGCTTGTGATCGGGCGACTTGTCCTGGGCCGAGGCGTCATCTGTGCTTTGTTCTTGCGCCGGCGACGGCGCCTGCGATGACGCCATCAAAGCGCAAATTAAGTTCAGCAAGAGCGCAATTATGAATACTTGAGCGTGCTTGTGTCCGGACTTGACGTTCATATTGCCGTTGCCTTTGGGCTAAGCGTCTCGTAGCAGCTCGCGACACCAAAATGATCGCGTTTGCCGTCGCATCGCGATGAATAGCTGCGATTACCAGGTCGCGACCGATGCATGCTTAGACTAAACGATTGGCAATGACTGTCAAGTTTTGTCAGTTTCCGTTGTTTACGTGTGCGCATGATTGCGCATTTTTACAAGTACCACTGGTGGAGCAGTCGATATAGCTCTTAGCAGGTCAAACACAGACGCTTATTTTCTTCGAAACGACGAGTCTTCCTATGCGCAGCACGACTTCTCGCTTCCTGCCCGCATTTCGCGAAACGTCGATCGATGGACTGCTTCGCGAGATCGTCGAATCGAGCCTGCCGCCAGCACGGCGACGGATATGCGCGGAGGTGGCCGTCATGAGCGCCGCTGAATTACGCGGCTATCTGCAGGCGCGGGCACATGTTGCGGTGCGCGGCCAGACGCGGCGACTATCGGCCCCATATCGATTTGATAGTTCGTCGATGGAGCAATTAGTCCAGCGGGCGCTAGAGCGCACCGTCAACTTGCTTCTACGCGAACTCACGGACCAGTCACCGCTGATACTACCTATGTTCGACGAGCCGCTGCGCTCGGCCGCTTAGCGCGGCTGAACGCCGGTGGCCTCTGGATTGGCCGTCCACCGTTCCGGCGGCGTCTGTGGCGCATAGCGGTAGTACACTTCCAGGCACATGGTTGCCATGGCCGTGGTATAGACGCGGCCGCCGTAGCCGCCCCACATTGTGTTCGTGTTCCAGCTTCCCGCATCCGGTCCGGTCGTGAGCTGCGATTCCAACAAGACGGACGTGATCGCATCGTTCCACGCGCGCCAGGCGGCCGCATTTGCGTCGCCGGCAAGTGAGCGGTGGTGCAGCGCCAACGTCGCATAGTACCAATAATAAAGATTCACGCGCTGGCGATTGGGCAACGTGGCCAGCAGTTGTCGCGTGGCCTCGGATGAGGCCAACTCGTCGCTCCCCTCGCCGCCCATTTCCGCGAGCAGCAGGCGGCAGTAAAGCGCCTCAGCGGTCATCGACGTGGTTGGCGAGCCGTCCGGTCGATAACTGGCCAGCCCGCCGTGCTGGCCGCGGCGAATGCTGTCGAGGAACCGGCCCACGCGCGTCCAAGTGTGCGATGGGATCTCCAGGCCGGCCCGCTTCGCGCTGGCCAGCGCCATCATTTGCCAGCCGAGCTGGCTGGTATCGCCTATTTCGTTGGGCCGATAACGCCATCCGCCCGTGGTCGTGTGCTGCGCGCGCAGCGAGTAGGCGATGGCCTTGGTAACTGCCGGCTGCAGCCTCGAATCGCCTGTCATGGCATGGGCCTCGGCCAAAGCGAACGTGGCCATCGAATGGCAGTACATCTGCGCGTACAGAGTTGAATCGCCGAACAGGCTACCGTCGGCTGCCTGCGAGCGAATCAAAAATTCCAGCCCGCGCCGAACCGTATCTTGATAGTCGCCTTGCTCGTGCGAATGGCCGGCGCCGAGGAAGGCGAGAATTGCCAGGGCCGAAATGCCGGTGTCCGCGTTTCGTCCTGCCCCGCCGCGGTCGTGTCCGAGAATTTTTAGTTCCTGGCCCGCGCCAAAGCGATTCGCGTCCCAGCGGCCGTCGGTCGATTGCGACTTGGCGAGCCAGCCAAGCGCGGCCACAACCGCGGCTTCCGTTTGCGCGTTGCCGCCTTGCCACTCGATCAGTCCGAGCCGGCCCGGTGCGCCGCGCATTGAATAGGCCGAGCTGCCCGGCGCGGCAGATGGCGATGCAGCGGTCACCGGCGTAGCAGCGATCGCTGTGGGCACTTGGGGCGGATCAGTCGAAGTCGCGGTCGGTTGCTCCGACGTGACATCGGCAGTCGATGCAGTTGCAGCTGGTTCCGGCTTGGCGGTCGTTTCTATTGGCGCTTCAGGTTCCTGAAGCGGATCAGTGGCCGCCATAGTTTCGGCAATGCTCGTCTTCGTTTCGATAGGCGGCGGCTCGAAAAGCGGCGGCGCATCGACAGGTTCAGCAACTTCTTGTGCGACATCGGCCTTTGGCGCGCTTTGCGCTTCCTCAGCGGGCGGCTCGAGCAAGGCCGGCGCGGCGGCAACTTCTGTTAGAACGTTGGCCGTGGTGGAACTGTCGTCGGACTCGCCCAAAATCCTCACACGTATCGGCGCACCGCCGCTTCCGCCGCCGCCTTCGCCGACGACGACGTGGACGGTCATCGCGAGGCAGGCGAGCATCGCGTGCACAAGCAACGACAGCACTGCGCATTTCTGCAGCGGCCGCGATTGGGCCCAACCCGTGCGCAGCACCACCAATAGCGATATGCTGAGCGCGAACGAGCCAATCCATAGCAGCCAGTACAGAACCGGCACCGATCCCAGGCGCTCCAGAAACGTCGCGGCAAGTGGGGGTGCGAACATATTCGTTTGCCGTAGCCGTTGCGGAATTCGTAACAATTCCGGCGTTTCAATCCCGCCGACGATCGGCTGAAGTCTCACGACTTCAGTTACACGCTTAGCGTTTCGAATTGCCGATGCCGGCGATGCGCACCGTGATTCCAAGCTCCGAGACGCCGGCTTGCCGGCAGGCAGCGAGCGCACCGGCGACGTGCTGAAACGCACACTGGGCATCGCCGCGAATAATCACTGAGGGTTCGCCCAACGCCGTGCGCGCCTCGGCCAGGCGCGCGGTCAGCTCATCAAGCGATACGCTTTTGCCGTCCAGCTCGAGGCGGCCATCCGACTGCACGACGACAACCAGCGGCGCCGGTGGCGAATCGCCCTCGCCCGCTTGCGAGACCTCCGGCACGGCGACATCGATGTTGCGTTCCAACTCGTCAAATTTCGTGGCCACCATGAAGAAGATGATCAAGAGAAACAGCACGTCGATCATCGACGTCAGGTTGAGGGCCGGGGCATCATCGTGTTGCGTCTTGAGTGGCATTGGCCGATCGGAGTCAAGTGTCAAGAGCTGAGAGTCAAGAGCCGGCGTTTTGGCTCTTGACTCTCGTCTCTTAGCTCTCGACTTTTACGCTGCTTTGCGTCGTTGCATCGGGATCCGCGCGCTGGAGCGTTCTTCCAGCGCTTCGAACGAAATCAGGTTCACCAGTTCCTGCGCGTGCTGATCAATTTCCATGACGAGGCTGTCCACTCGGCCGACGAAATAGAGATAAAAGATCATCGCGGGAATGGCCACGAGCAGCCCGGCCGCCGTGGTAATGAGCGCGACGCTGATTCCGCCGGCGAGCATTTCGGCGCGGCCCATCGCCGGGCTGGTGGCAATGACGTTGAACGCCTGGATCATGCCCCAAACGGTGCCCAACAGCCCAAGCAACGGCGACACGGTCGACACGCCATTGAGAACGCGAAGATAGCGGCGCAGTACATTGGATATGCGCTCGCCTTCATCGAGCACGGCCTGTTCGACTTCCACCGCTGGCTTGCCCCATTTGCGCACCGCCGCGGCGAACACGCGGGAGATGTAACTGGATTCTTCCTCGCAGCGCTCCAGCGCATCGCTCCTGTCGAGAGCCCCTTCGCGCAATTGCAGCAAAAACCGCTGGATAAACAGCCGCGGCACCACGCGCCGCCGACGCAGGCAAATCAGCCGCTCAAACACGATCAAGAACATCAGGAACGACGAAAGCAGGATCGGGATCATCAGCGGCCCGCCGGCAATCAGCATGTCCAACATGCTGCGCGTGGGGATCGCAGGGCCGGCATCGGCGAGTATTGAAAACGGCTTCACGATGGAAATTGGCTCTCAGTGAAAGCGAGACAAGGAGACAAGGAGAAGCGGAGACAAGGAGACTCAACAAATCTCCTTGTCTCCTTTTCTCCCGGTCTCCTTGTCTTTCGAACGAAACGCTCCGCAGTATGACCCGGTATGTGCTAGAACTTCGCCCCGGCGCCCGTGTCAACATTGCCGACCATGTGCAAGTGGTTATGATCGATGTAGATGACTTCCTCGCTGTCTTCGTCGCGGATCGTATGCGGCACCGGCCAGCCGACGCGCCGCACGTCTTCGAAGTAAATCGTGCACTTGTAATGGGCGTGGTGCTGCTGTGCTGGGCCGATGAGCGGATAGACGCGCGGCGGGTCGACGTAGTCGGCAATCTTGTGCACGACGATGCGCACATCGTTGCGATTGCGCTCCCACAGCAAGGGGATGCCGCCTTCGACCGGCTTCGTCTTTTCCAGCGCCCGCATGATCTCATCGTCGCTGGGCGGATCGAGCGCAATTGGCGCGCCGCCGGAAGTCACCGGACCCAGGATCGGCACGCGGTCATAGCGTTCGTGTTCCCAGTATTCGTCTTCTTTCTCGTCCTGAAAGAACGGGCTCACCGGGATTGGCACCGAAAGGATGCCCAAGCTCGGGCCCTGCGTGGGCAGCCCCCAGAAGCATCCCGTGGTGGTCAGCGACCATGTCGCCAGCAGAAGCCCGAGTGCGGTGGTTGTTTTTGCCATCGCGAGTGCCTTTTTTCAAGCAGTCAGTTGTTTTGTGTTGATTCGCGTGTAGCAGCGATTGGTGACTTCAAATCAAACTGCCACGGCCCGTGCGCATCGCAGCGACGGCTAGCCGTAGTTATCGTGTTAGTCTGGGGAGAACTTGCGGATTTTTCCGGTTATGACAAGAAAACTGCTCGCACCTCGGCAGCTATCGCTGACTGCGCAAGCAAAAACCCCGCCGAGATCTTTCTCGCGGCGGGGCTTTGAGTTTTCAGATGTAGGTGAAGCCTGAGACCTCAGCATGATTTCAGGCGCCTCGGAATTCTTGCGAATTCCGCTACGCGTGACAATTCACTGCCTTAGTGGCTTGAATTGTGAGCGCTGAAATCCAGAAACCACCAGCCGTCATCCCATTCCAGCGACACCTTCCGCCATGCAAGCGGCACCTGCGGATAGGGATAGAACGGGCCGATGTACGGCCACGCGGTTGGCGAATACTGCTTCGGATAGGTCAGTGCTGCGTAGTTGGGATACGAGGCGTAGCTCGGCCAGGCGTAACCAGGCATCTGCGCGTTCTCGTAGCTTGGACCGCGGCCGTGACCATGCGGCACGAAACCGACTGGCACGGCGCCGCCGCCGGCAGCCATTCCACCACCCATTCCGCCTGGCGGACAGGACTCCGGATAGGCCGTGGGGGTTTCGTACATGCCTTGTGCACTAGCCTGACGAACACCCGGCCGGCCGGCGCCGGCGGCCATGTGGCTGGGAAGCGGCATGTTGTTACGCGGCCGCGTGCGGTTCATATTCGGATGCACCCCATTTGGCATGGGCCGCGGCGCGCGGCGAATGGGCGCCGCAGCTGCCGGCATCTCGTTTCCGTATGCCTGCATGACGCTTGATTGCTGCTGTTGCTGAGCAGCTGCGAACTGCGCTTCATTGAAAGCAGATGGACCTGTGGCGTCGGTTGGACAGCTCAGATTGCACACGACATGCGACACGCCCTCGATCTGCCGAGCGAGCTGCACCGCGGTGTCCCGCTGCTCTTCACTCGTGACGCTGCCAGAAAGCTTGGCGATGCCATCACGAAACTCGATGCCGATCCGATAGTTTTGCAGCTGGCCGCTGGCTTTGAGCTCCTGGCCGATGTGCTGGGCCATGGCGCTTTCGTCCGGCGACTGGGCCTGCGCGGCGGTAGCCGGCAGCATGAGCGCCGTCAGTAAAGCAACGAATACGAATTTGCGCATTGCATTCCCCCCTAGGTCAATTGCGGACGACGCCGCATGGCGGGCGGCGCGCTTTTCGCGACGACTGTGCCGCCGTACCGACGATTCGAACTCTGACTCCCTGTCTTGTTTCGGCTCTCAGTCGTGCCGAATAGGAGTGATTTTCCGATTTTGCCGGTCCTTCGGGGGTGCCGACGCGCTAAGATGCGAAGACCTTAACGGCAGATTGAGCGAACCCGCGGCTGCTAGCTATTTGGCAGGCAGGAGGCTGGGGCAACGCCCCAGTTTCTTATTTCTGGGCCGACGTGCCAGGCACCCGAGCAACGCAATTATCGCAGTCCCGGCATTCCTATGAAGCGTGTGCCGTCTCGCCCGCGCGGCGAAGATCGATCACTGCCATCAGCACCATCACCATCAAGATGACCGCGGAGACTGGCCAGATTTCGATGTCGATTTGCTGCCCGACGAGTGCCGCGCCGCCAATGGCCGCCATGACGACCATAAATGCCAGCTGCATTGCGAATTCCATGCGCGATCCGGTTGCCACGCGAGTTCCCCAGGCCAGGGCCAATGCGAGTGCGTGCAACACAAGCCAGCCAACGACTACGCCGGCGGAGGCGGATTCCATTCTGGCTCCTCCTGAATGCGTTCAAATTGAAGGCCGGCAGCTCAGTCCCCAATCCGTGGACTGTCAGTCACGTCGATGCGGCCGGCGGGTGCGGGTTGGGCGATGCTTAGCGAGCCGCGTGCCATAAGGCTCCCCATCGCTGCGGCCAGCGGCGAGGCATGGCAAGTAAGTTCAGGCTCGCAAACACCTTTGCATTTCTGCGGTGGGGGATAACGAACTAATTGAGTGCAGTTTGACGGTGTCAAAATGAAACGATTTTGCAAATCTTACACGTTGCGGTGAGTTTAATAGCCGCAAATCGAAATCCAAGCTAGCCCGAAGCGCGAGCGAGGACGTGAATCAAAATCTCCCTTGCTTGCGCTTCGGGCTGGTGTGAGTAGCGATCGCCATAGCAGAG
>DATFGJ010000559.1:0-7658 GCA_035249585.1 Lacipirellulaceae bacterium | reverse complement strand
ATTGGTCAAGCGCCGCAACGAGCGCGCCAAACAGCAGCGCCTGGCCACGTTGACCAACATCCTTTCGATCCGTTTTAAGGGCGTCGATCCGGACCGATTCTTCAATTTCATCTATCCGTATGTGCGCTGGTTTTTCAGCGTTCCGGCGCTCATCGGCTGCATTATCCTCGCCCTGAGCGCGCTCACGCTGGTGCTGGTAAATTTTGACCACTTCCAATCGCGATTGCCGTCGTTCCAATCGTTTTTTCAAGCGCAGAACTGGATCTGGCTGGCGCTGACGCTCACGGCCACCAAGATTTTGCACGAGATGGGCCACGGACTTTCGTGCAAGCATTTTGGCGGCGAATGCCACGAGATCGGCGTGATGTTTCTGGTGCTCACCCCGTGCCTGTACTGCAATGTGTCCGATTCCTGGATGCTCCCCAATCGCTGGCACCGCGCGGCAATCGGCGCGGCCGGGATGTACGTCGAGCTGGTGCTGGCATCGATCGCGACGTTCATCTGGTGGTTCACCGAACCGGGGCCGCTCAACTACACGTGCCTGAACGTCATGTTCATCAGCTCGGTGAGCACGATCCTGTTTAATGCCAATCCGCTCTTGCGTTACGACGGCTATTACATCCTAAGCGACATTCTGGAGATTCCGAACCTGCGTCAGAAGGCGAGCACGATCCTCAGCCGCAAGCTGGGGAAATGGTGTCTCGGGCTCGAGGAGCCCGAAGACCCGTTCCTGCCGAAGCGTCGGCAATGGCTGTTCGCGACGTATACTGTGGCGGCCGCGATTTACCGCTGGGTCGTCGTGCTTTCGATCCTGTATTTTTTGAACAAGGTTTTTGAGCCCTACCGCCTGAAGATCATCGGCCAAATAATTGCAGCCGGGGCGTTTTATGGCCTGCTCGTTCAGCCGCTGTGGAAGATGTTCAAGTTTTTCAAGGTGCCGGGGAGGCTGGGAAAAGTGAAGCGTCTTCGCATGTACGCCACCCTGCTGGTGATCGGCGCGTTTGCTGCGGCGATCGCGCTGGTGCCGCTGCCGATGCACGTCTTTGCTCCGCTGGAGGTCCAGGCGCGCGGCGCGAAGAGCGTTTATGCCCTGGAAGACGGCATCCTGGACGAGGTCCTGGTCCGGCCCGGCGACGAGGTAGAAGAGGGCCAGCTTTTAGCGCGGCTTCGCAACATCGACATTGATTTGTCGATTGCCGAACTTGAGGGCCAGCGAAAGATATATGAGGCTCAGCTGGCCGGACTGATGCGCACGAGCCTTAGAGATCGGCGAGCCAGCGAGCAGATTGATTACGTCACCGAGTCCCTCGAAAAAGTGAAACAGCAACTGGCGGAACTTGAACTCGATCGCCAAAAGCTGCGACTCGTGGCGCCCATCGCGGGCACGGTGCTGCCCGCGCCATTGCAGGAAAAGCAGCCGGACGCGGCTCAGCTCCCGCGCTGGAGTGGCTCGCCATTCGATCGCGAGAATCTGGGCGCGACGCTCGTTGCCGGCACAAAGCTTTGCCAGATTGGCGACCCGACACGCCTGGAAGTACGGCTATATATCGACCAGGGAGATATCGATCTGGTGGAGGAAGGGCAAGCGGTTGAAATTCTGCTGGCCCAGTCGGCCGGGCGGAGGTACCTAAGCACCATCGAGCGCAAGGCGACTGAAGACCTGAAGGTCAGCCCGTCGCACCTTTCCAGCCTGCACGGCGGCGGGCTGCCGACGCAAATGGGCCCTGACGGCGTGCCCCGGCCCCTCAGCCCGGTTTTCGAAGCCCGCGCTCCGCTGCCGGACGCCGACGCGGACAACCTGCGAGTCGGTCTGGTGGGCCAGGCTAAAATCAGCGTCCGCCCGCGCACACTTTTGTTCCGTGCATATCGCTATTTCTCGCGGACGTTTAATTTCGAGCTGTAACGCGCTTGGGCGGCAATTCTATCAACATGCGCGCGTGCTGACTGCATTGCATGCATCGTCCCGAAAGCGTCGCTATAGGATCGAGGCGGCGATCTACCTAGAATCCGCCGCATGCGTCGAAACCATGCGCTTGCAGATTTGCGGCGAGCTGGAGGATGGCATAGCGTACAGCGCGCTGGTCGCGGTGGCGGCATTCGCCGGCGACTGCTCGTTCTTTTCGCGCTTTTGGTGGTCATCGTTGCTTTGTTGCCACTCCTGGTCGCAAACACGCGTCTGCGCGACGCAGTCCTTTCGGCCGCCTTGCCCGCCGACGACGTTCGAGTGACTGCGGCCGGCGCGTCATTGGGTTGGTTTAGCGCACAATCGCTGAATGGCGTTGAAGTTAAGGACGCCGCCGGGAAGCTATTGCTATCGGCCGAATCGTTTGGTGTCGACCGCTCGCCGCTTAGCCTGCTGCTGAATCCGAGCAATCTCGGCACGATCGAAATTATTCGACCGCAGCTTCACCTTGCCATCCGGCCGGATGGAAGCAATTTAGAAGACGCGCTCGATAGCCTGCTGGCTAAATTGGCCGATTCGCAACCTAGTGATCCGGATGCAAATAAGCCTTCGACACGACGGGCATATGCCATCCACCTTGTGGACGGCACGATTCACGCCGAGGACCTGGCGACAAGCAGTAAATGGCGCATTGAAGGCATCCAGCTTCAGTACACGGCGGGTGCGGGTGCGAGCGTTGGCAACGTCGGGAGCGGCACATTCGCGGCCAAGGTTGTCGAACTTGCCGTCGGCGGAAATGGCGGTGCGGCAGGAACCCCATCGGGACAGATCGCCGTTTCGCTTAAGCAGGCCGCTGCGGGCCGGCAAGAACTTACATGGCAAATTAGCGGGCTTTCACTTGCTCCGGCTGAACCCTGGCTGCGGCGCTTTATCGTCGCCAGCGAGCTGAGTGGCATCCTCTCCGGCCAGGGCGCGGCAGCTTGGACGGTGAACGCTTCGACGGCCCCGAACGATATCTCCACCTCTGGCTTATTGACAATCGATCGACTGGACGCAAGCGCACCGCTTCTGGGCGGAGATCGAATTCGGCTGATGCGCGTCGAGTTGCCCTGGCAGCTGGAAGCACAACCCGCGCGCCTTACGATTCAAGACTTGCAGCTGCGCTGCGATGCGGCGCGCGTGGGAGTGCGCGGTAGCGTCGACACGACCGTGCTATCGCAACCTCCTTCGCTCACAGCCGTCGTATCGAATGCGGCCGCACAGCATAACCTTGAGATGCGCGGCGCGCTCGACCTCGCCAAACTGGCCGCCCTGCTGCCCAAGACATTGCGGATTCGCGACGACACAAAAATAACCTCCGGCACACTTGATCTCGCCGGCCATTGCCAGCCTGCCGGGGCCGGCCAGCGCATCGCCGCTTCACTCCGCACATCACAACTAGCCGCCACCAGCGCGGGCCGGGCGCTCGAGTGGGAGCGCCCGGTGAATGCCGACTTGCAGCTCACGCGCCTGAATACGGGAATGCGGCTTGATTCATTGGCATGCGAGTCGGACTTCTTGGAAATCGCCGCGAACGGGACGCCCCAGGACTTCACCGCGTCGGCCGAGTTCGACTTAAACCGCCTCGCCCAACAACTTGGCCAGTTTGTCAATCTCAGCGAGATTGAGCTGGCTGGCACGGGCGAGGCGAAACTTGAGTGGAAACAGACTGAGGACAATCGATTCGCCGCACGCGCGGATGCGTCGCTCTCGCAGCTGCGCGTGGCGCTTGAAAGCGGCGCCGTGTGGGCCGAGCCGGAGCTGGAAATCGCGGCCTCGGCGGACGGCACGCTCGACACTATCTCGCGCCGCCCCAGCCGCGTCGACAGCGGCCGCGTTCAGCTCAGCGCTCAAGGCGATGAATTGGATGCCCGCCTGGCGAATGCGGTGATCCTTAACGCGGCCGAACCAGCTTGGCCGATCGCAGTGAATGCAGAGGGCCGCATCGGCCGCTGGCTCACACGCGCCCGACCGTGGATTACGATGGGCGACTGGCAGATTGACGGTGAGAGTGCGCTCACGACGAACATCCGCGTCGCCCGCCATTTAATCGATCTGAGCGACACCAAATTCAGCGCGACCGATTTTCGCGCCGCCAGTCCAACATGGAACATTTCCGAGCCGAGATTGGAGCTGTCGGGCAATGGCCGCTGGAACGGCGCTACGGGCGAGGCGACCACCGATTCTGCGCAGCTTGTTACAAGCACCGTTTCTTTGGCCGTGAAGAATGTCGACTACCGTCCGCCACAAAACGCGGGCACGGGTGACGGCGCTCAACTGACCGGCGTGGCGGCCATTCGCGCCGATCTGGCTCGCCTTGCGGCCTGGCGCGCGACGCCAGCCGACGAGCGTGAGTATCACCCACAGGGGGAACTGACCGGCAACCTGCGCTTCGCTCAACAAAACGGCCGCATCACCAGCGAACTTACTGCCACCGGCAATAATCTCGCTCTCTCACAAGCGAGCCCGCGGGCGGGCACCCGAGCGGAGCGAGGGTCAGCCCCCGGTCAAAAATCCATCTGGAATGACCCCCGCGTCGCCCTGCGAGCACTCGGGACGTACGAAACAACCACCGACCGACTCGTTCTCAACCAGCTAACACTTCAATCAAACACGCTGGAGGCCGCAGCAAAGGGCGCCGTCGATAAGCTCTACACCGCTGCAAACATCAACCTGAGCGGCAGCTTGAACTACGACCTTGCTCAAGTTACACCGCTCTTGGCGCCGTACATCGGCGATGGGGTGAAACTTGTCGGCCGCGAGCAAGCCCGCTTCGCGCTGGCCGGACCATTGAATTCACCCAGTACCGTGTTTCATTCGGTGAGTCTCTCGGCGCAATCGCCAGATCACTGGTCGAGACGCGTGCGCGCCCAGGTTGAATTACCGTGGTCGGGCGCAAGCGTGTACGGCCTGCCCGTGGGACCGGGCCGCATCGCCGCCGTGCTCGGCGACGGCGGGGTGCGCGTTGAGCCGCTCTCGCTGGCAGTCGGCGAAGGCCAACTCTCGCTTGCTCCCAGCTTGCGGTTCGATCCGCCACCAGCTGAAGTGACGCACCCGGCCGGGCCACTGGTGACGAACGTGCGAATCTCGCCTGAAGTCAGCGACGCGATGCTCAAATATATCGCACCGGTCCTGGCCGGTGCCACGCAAACTGAAGGCCTGTTCTCGATGCAGCTCGAGGCGACGCGCGTGCCGCTCGGCGAAATGCGCCGCCTCGATTCGGCCGGCAAACTCACGGTGCATTCGGTGCGCATAGTGCCGGGAGCGCTAGCCCGCGAGTGGATCGCCTTGGCGCAGCAGATGGAAGCCATCGCCAAGCGGCAGGATCTCACGGCGTTGGCCGCCAAGCCACCGGTCACGCTGCTCTCGATCCGGGACCAGCAGGTAAACTTCCGAATCCTCGACGGCCGCGTGCATCACCAGGTCATGGAGTTCCAGGTGGGCGACATCGTGATGCGCTCGCAGGGGTCGGTCGGCCTCGACGAAACTCTTTCGCTCATGCTGCAAGTGCCAATTCAGGACAGCTGGATTGCAAGCCAGCCATTGCTCGCCGGCCTGAAAGGCCAGTCGCTGCAGGTGCCGATCTCCGGCACGCTCACCCGGCCGCAAGTGGACCAGCGCGCAATCGCCAGCCTCTCGCAACAGCTTCTGCAAAGCGCGGCCGGCCAGGCCATTGGCGGCGAGCTGAACAAGGCACTCGACAAACTGTTTAAGCCAAAATGAGAAATAAGGTACGATCATGACCCCTCGCATTGGTGCCGCCATCATCAGCGCCGCTATCATTCTTGAGCTTTGTCCACATCAAGTGGCGGGCCAGGTTATGGTTCAACCTTCGCCCGCGGAGGTGACCGTCATCGATGCGACGAATGTGTTTGCGCAGGCCATGGTCATGCCCGGCAACAGCATTCCGCGCAATTTGCTGGCCGAGGCGCAGGCCATTGCCATCATGCCGAGCATGGTGCGCGGCGCGTTTGTCGTCGGCGTGCAGCATGGGCGCGGCGTGCTCCTGGTGCGCGATGCCGCGGGCACATGGCAGCCGCCGCGGATGATTCAGATCACCGGCGGCAGCATCGGCTACCAGATCGGCGTCCAGGCGACTGACCTCGTGCTTGTGTTTCGCACGCCGCAGAGCGTAGCGAACCTGCTGCGCGGCACAGTGAAGATCGGGGTCGATGCGTCGGCGGCGGCCGGGCCGGTAGGCCGGCAGACCTCCGCGGCGACCGACTTGCAACTACGCGCCGAAATTCTGTCGTACTCGCGTGCCCGCGGCGCCTTTGTTGGCGTGTCGATCGACGGCTCGTCAATCTCGCTCGACCCGACGGCCGAGGCGCTTTATTACCAACCACCCGGCGCGGTGCCGGCTTCGGCAATGAACCTTTTGCAAACCATCTCCACTTACACGGCGGCGATTCCAATGGCTGTCGCCGGCGCGCCACCGGTACCAGCGGGCGGGGGAACTTGGGTGCCCCAGGGGCAAGGCGAAATGGAAACCGCCCGGCAGGAGCTGGACGCGGCCTCGCGGCAACTCGTGGCGAATCTCGATGAAAACTGGCGCCGTTACCTGGCGCTTCCGGCCGAGGTCTACGTGCCCGGCCGCATGCCGACGGCCCAAGCGATTCAGCCCGCGCTGGCGCGGTACGAAGATGTGGCTAGGCGCCCGGAATACGCAGCTCTTCACGCGCGGCCCGAATTTCAGACGGCTCTTAGCTCGTTGCGCCGCCTGAGCGAAGTGCGAACAGCCGCGAACTCAACCATGTCACTTCCGCCGCCGCCCTCCTCAGGCGGTCAAGCGGCCGCTCCACGCTAACGCCGCACTCGGCTATAATCATCATGGACTGGTTGACACGCAGCGACATCCTCCTGCTGGGAAGCGCCGCATACGTGGCCATTATGACGCTCGTGCGGCTGATGCGCCAGCGGCGCGACGTCTTGGTGGCGGACGTTCAGAAGCAAGTCCAGGCCCAAAGGCGCACCAAGCGGCGACAGCAGAAAGCGGCTGAACAAGATCGCGATGCGGCTTAAGTGCCGCGATACGTCTTTCCTCAGCAGCGCGCCGAGTATCGCTTGCCGTTCGGCCTTTAGCTCACGGCCCGAAGGGCGGCTTAGATCCCAATGAAACTCTACATCGAAACAGTTGGCTGCCAGATGAACGAGCTCGACAGCGAGCTGGTCGTGACCAGCTTGCGCAAAGACGGCTACGAGCTTACCGCGAGCGTCCACGAGGCGGACACGATCCTGTTCAACACGTGCAGCGTCCGTC
Organism: Lacipirellulaceae bacterium; assembly: GCA_035249585.1. Lineage (GTDB taxonomy): Bacteria > Planctomycetota > Planctomycetia > Pirellulales > Lacipirellulaceae > JABDGM01. The sequence goes on along the minus strand of DATFGJ010000559.1, from coordinate 456 downwards.
AGCACGCGGAGGACAAGATCTATAGCGCATTGGGCCGGCTGAAAAACGCCAAAAAGCTGCATCCGCAAAAAGTTATCGGCGTGCTGGGCTGCATGGCCCAAAAGGACCAGGGGCTCATATTCAAGCGAGCGCCGTACGTCGATCTCGTGATCGGCCCTGGGCAGTTGCACCAGGTGCCCGCGCTAGTGCGTGAGGTTCGCGCCCAAGGCGGCCAGCGGATGGAAGTCAGCCTGGGACGCAAGGAAGGCAGCCGCGAACAAATCGAACGCAGCCACGAGAGCTTCGATCCGCTGCGCGATCCGGCGATGCGGCCCACGCCGCACCAGGCGTACGTTCGCATCATGATCGGCTGCGATAAGTTCTGCACGTACTGCATCGTGCCGAGCGTGCGCGGGCCTGAGCAAAGCCGCCCACCGGCAGCTATTCTGGCCGAATCGCGGCAGCTGGCCGGCGAAG
>DATFGJ010000558.1:0-2828 GCA_035249585.1 Lacipirellulaceae bacterium | reverse complement strand
CCTCTCGATGAGTCGTTACAACGCGAGCCGTCGCAAACGGGCGAAACTCCGCCACAGTTCTCGACTCTTAGTGTCCACGGCGGTGAGATGAGGCAAAAGCCGGGCGACTCGATCACCGATCCAATTTTCTGCGCGTCGACCTACACGTTCCCCGACACGCAGTCGGTGATCAATTACATCGAGGAGCAACAACCGCGCGAAGAATACGGCCGCTACGGCAACCCAGGCGAGCGCGTGGCCGAGCGAAAGCTCGCGGCACTGGAAGGCGGCGAATCCGCCGTGCTCTTCTCGAGCGGCATGGCAGCGATAGTCGGCCTGCTCATGGCCAAGCTGAACGCCGGCGATGAGGTGATCTTCTTTGACGAGTGTTACCACCGCAGCCGCGAATTCTGCTCGAAGCACTTGTCGCGCTTCGGCGTGACGACGCGGCAGGTCAAAGCGTGCGACTACGATGCGATGGAGGCCGCCATTTCGCCCAAAACGCGGCTCCTGGTGAGCGAATCGCCGACCAACCCGCACCTCAGCATCGTTGATTTAGACCGCTTTGCCGAAATCGGCAATCAGCACGGCGTCGAAACGCTGATCGACGCCACGCTGGCCACGCCGTACAACCTGCGGCCAATTCAGGCTGGCGTCGATTACGTACTGCATTCGGTTACGAAGTACCTGGCGGGGCATAACGATCTGCTGGCCGGCGTCGTGATCGGCTCGGCTGAAAAATTGGAGCCGGTCCGCAACTTGCGCGGCATCATGGGCGCGATCAACAGCCCTCAGAATTGTTACTTGCTCACGCGCGGCCTTAAGACATTCGAGCTGCGTATGCAGCGGCACAATGAGAACGGCCAGCGCGTCGCCGAGTTCCTCCAGTCGCACCCGCGCGTGGAAAAAGTTTACTACCCGGGCCTCGAATCGCACACGTATCACGACGTTGCTCGCCGCCAGATGCGCGGCTTTGGGGGCCTGGTGACGTTCCTGGTGAAAGATGCCGATTGGCGGGCGACCGCCGACATCGTCGACGCGGTGCGCATTCCGCGAATCGCGCCGAGTCTGGGCGGCGTTGAATCACTCATCGAGCAGCCGCTGGTGATGAGCTATTATCAATGCACAATAGAAGATCGCCGCAGATTCGGTATCCCAGATAACATGATCCGCATGTCGTGCGGCATCGAGAACCCTGAGGACCTCATCGCCGACCTGGCTCAGGCATTGGACTCGACGGCGTGAACCGCGTAGCGCCATGGTAACCTCGTACATCACGAGTGCAGGCGCCGCGCTGGCAATCGCCTGGCTCGCGGCAATGCTGCATCTTTCCGGCCACGCGCCGCTTGGTCTGATATCGCTCGGCGTCGGCGCCGCACTCGGCGCCGCACTCACGGCCATAGCTGCGATGGGGCACCGCTCGAAGGGTCGTCGCGTCGCTGGCCGCGCGCCAAGCCGCCTGACAACGGTCATTTTCGCAATTGTCACTGTCCTCGCCCAACACGCTTGGCTCTACATGTGCTTTCGCCGACAATGGCACGAGGCGCGGGCCAACTCGGCGCATATCGCGATGTTCCGTCCGGAGTCACCTTGGTCGCCGACGGAATACCTCACGCGCGAATTGACGACGCAGCAAGCCAACCCCGGTTATATTATCGCGCTCTGGGCGCTCGACGCGGCGCTCATTGTCGCTGCGGCGGTTGCCATTGTTGCCTGGTTGCATCGCCGGTTTCAAGCAAATCCAGCCACGGCCGACACCGGCAGTTTTTGACTCCCTGCTCCTTGCTCCCTGCTCCCAGCTATGATCCTCGGCACCGGCATCGACATCATAGAATGCCTGCGCATCGCTCAGATGATCGAGCGCCATGGCGAGCTGTTCATCACGCGCGTGTACACCGACCACGAAATCGAATACTGCTCGAACCGCAAAGCGGCCACACAGCACTACGCCGGCCGCTGGGCTGCTAAGGAAGCGGTGCTAAAGGCCCTCGGCACCGGCTGGCGGCGAGGCATCGCCTGGCGCGACATCGAAATTCGCAACGACAAGAGCGGCGCGCCCGCCGTGCACATCCGCGGCGGGGCACGCGACGTCATGGAGCGCGCCGGCATCGAGAAAATGCACGTCACGATCTCCCACTGCCGGAGTTTCGCCGTAGCGTACGTCGTGGCCGAAGGTGAGAAGTAGGTGGTGGTGCTCGAATCTACACGCCAAAGACAATTCGTGATAGCATGAACGTGTAGGTGCGATAATGCCGACTATTGACGACATTGGCCCCTACAAACTTTTCTTTTACTCAGCCGAGGGCACCGAGCCGCCGCACATTCACGTTCGTCGAGATCGCGCAACGGCCAAGTTCTGGCTGAATCCCATCCGGCTGGCAAAGTCACGATATTTTCGAGATCATGAGTTACGATCGATTCAGAAGATCATAGACGAGAATCGAGAAAAAATCGTTGAGGCGTGGAATGAGCACTTTAGTAACTGAACGAGACGTCTTCGCGGAAACAGTCAGTTTCTCGGAAGATTCCATGACGGTGCATCTTGATGACGGCCGCGCTTTATCGATTCCGCTGGCATGGTACCCACGACTTCTTCACGGCACCCCTCAAGAAAGACAGAGTTTCGAACTCATTGGCGATGGTGAGGGAATCCACTGGCCGGATTTGGACGAGGACGTTAGCGTGGAAGGGCTACTCGCTGGAAAGAGGTCCGCTGAAACCGACGCATCGCTCTCGCGATGGTTGCAGACGCGAAAAAAGTAACTGCCCTCTGATTGATGCTGCTCTTAAATCAGTTTGCTTTCGTGACTCGACAAGAACACTCCGGGATACTTGGCTCCGGACGCGAC
>DATFGJ010000557.1:0-7345 GCA_035249585.1 Lacipirellulaceae bacterium | reverse complement strand
CAGCAGCCCAAAATCCTGATTGCGCGGCGACGTGAATGGATGGTGCATCGCCACCCAGCGTCCTTCCTCATCATCCCAATCGAACATGGGAAACTCGACGACCCAGGAGAAGTGCATGGCGCGCGGGTCGTACAGCTTCATCTCAGCGCCGAGCTTCGTGCGCAGGGCGTGCAGCGCTTTGCACGTGGCCTTCCACTGATCGGCGACAAACAAGAGCAAATCGCCCGGCTCGGCTTTCATGCGCTCGCCAAATTGCTTTAGCAGTTCCGGCGTGAAGTTCTTGGCGATCGTCGACGACAGCGTGCCGTCTGGCTCAACTCGAAACCAGGCCAGCCCTTTCGCACCGAACTGGCCGACGTACTCGGTGAGTGCGTCGATCCCCCTTCGTGAATAATGATCAATTCCCTTCTTGGCGTTCATCCCGCGCACGCGTCCGCCGCCGGCTGCCACGCTGGAAAAAACGCGGAAGGCACTCTTGGCGGCCAAGTCGGTGCAGTCAACTAGTTCCAACCCGAAGCGCAGGTCCGGCGCATCATGTCCGAAACGCTCCATCGCTTCGTCGTAAGTCATCCGCGGCAATGGTAGCTTCACATCCAAACCAAGCTCTTTCTTGGCGAGGCGCTGCACGAGGCCGTCGATTATGGAAATAATGTCCTCAGCCTCGACGAACGACATCTCGAGATCCAGCTGCGTAAATTCCGGCTGGCGGTCGGCGCGCAAATCTTCGTCGCGGAAGCAGCGGGCCACCTGCACGTACCGGTCGTATCCCGCCATCATGAGAATCTGCTTGTACAGCTGTGGCGACTGAGGCAAGGCATAGAATGAACCCTGGTTGACGCGGCTGGGCACCAAGTAGTCTCGCGCCCCCTCGGGCGTACTACGGCCCAGGACAGGTGTCTCCACGTCGATAAAATCGTGCTCCGCAAAATAATCGCGCATGCCCTTCACAACGCGGTCACGAAGCATGAGCGTCCGCTGCATCGCCGGTCGACGTAGATCGAGATAACGGTGCTCCAGGCGCAGCTCCTCGTTGGGCAATTCCTGTGCGCTGGCATTTGGCGACACGGGCGGCGTGAGGCTCTTGTTCAGCAACTGGAAACCAGTGACACGCAGTTCGACTTCGCCGGTGGCCAGCTTGGAGTTCGCCATGCCGGCGGGCCGCTCCGCAACGCGGCCGTTGACTTGTATGACGTACTCAGCCCGCAGCGACTTGCTTTGGTCAATGATGGGCGGCGGCGTGTCGGGCGGATTGAACACGACCTGCGTCATGCCGTATCGATCGCGCAGATCGACAAACAGCCCGCCGCCGTGATCGCGATAGGTGTCGACCCAGCCGCAAAGGGTCACTTCTTGGCCAATATGCTCTCGACGCAACTGGCCGCACGTATGTGTTCGCAACACTGCTGTTATGCTCCTTCGTCCATAATCCGGCGATTGTAGTGGCAGGTGTGTAATTGAGCTAGGGCGACAGTCAGCTTGCGCGTGCGGTTCAGCTCGATTGCCGCAACCACCGGCCCAATCGCTGCATCCCTTCGGCCGTGGAGACTCGTGGCTTGTAACCCAAGTCGCGCCGCGCGGCCGAGATATCGAACCAGTGCGACGTGGCAAGTTGCGCTGCGAGGAACCGCGTCAACGGCGGCTCGCCCTTGAGCCGCAGCAGTCGATACACCGTTTCGCAAATAGCGCCAACTCGCCATGCCGATTTCAGCGACATCGACTTTCGCACCGCAGGAAGGCCTGCAAGGGCGAGAATTTCGTCGATCCACTGCCAGCAATTAACAGCCTCGCCTTGGCTGACGAAATACGCCTTTCCGGCCGGCGAGGTCGCGGCGGAGACCGGGCCTTCGGCGGCCAGCACATCGGCGGCAAGCAAATGCGCGTCCGCTGCATTCTCGACATAGGTTATGTCGATAAGGTTCGTGCCATCGCCCACGCGCCGTAACCGGCCACTGCGGGCACGGGCAATCAACCGCGGAATGAGATGCGTATCACCTGGCCCCCAAATGAGATGTGGCCGCAGAGCGCAGGTTTTCATTTCATCACCGTTCGCTGCCAGGACGGCTTGCTCGGCGCAGGCTTTAGATTCCGAATAATAGGCCCGGTTTGCGCGCATCCAGCAAAAATCGTACGGCGCCGACTCGTCCACGCCCCGCTGATCGCGACCTGCGAAGACGACGCTTGGACTGCTCGTGTAAACAAATCGCCGGACACCTTGTCGACGGCAGTTCGCCAGCAGCAGCTCTGTTCCCACCTGATTCACCGTGCGATATTGCTCGCCGTCCATGCCGATGCCCGGTACGGCGGCCGCATGGAACACACACTCGACTCCCGCACAGGCCGCATTAAGCGCATCGTTGTCGCGAATATCGCCGCGGATGGCCTCGACGCCTTGCTCGCGCAGCAGCGGATATTCGCCGCGTCCCAAGCAGCGCACGCGATCGCCCCGGGCCACCAGCGCTTCGACGATGTATCCGCCCAAGAATCCGCCGCCGCCGGTCACCAATGCGTGCATACTACGCGATGCGTTTTGAAGTGCGAGTTGATTCGTCTACTTCAGTTAACTCGAGCTCTTTCGCCCATTCAGCCATTTCCTCCCGTAGGATCTTCGCATTGTGGCGGATATCGACGGGTATACTATCGAACTCCGCGAAGAGTCTGACGGAACGCGTTTGAGGAAACTGCTGACCGAGGCCGAACAGTTCCATGGCCATTTCACTTTGCGGACGTGCAAACTCAATATGCAATTGGTAGAAAAGTACGGGCGACTGGTAGCCATTTGAGCTTAAGCCAACTAATACCGTTCGCACGACATCGGGATGACGATTGAATACTGCTTCAACGCATTCGGTAAAAAGGGGACCGTCTTGTGTTTCCACGCGCTGCGATTTGCGGCCGCAGTACCAGAAGCGGCCCTCGGCGTCGAGGTAACCAACGTCGCCCGTTCGGTGCCAAGCGGCGTTTGCGGATTGCGGATTTTGGCTTTCAGATTGGGCCTTGGAATCCGCAATCCCAAATTCCGAATACGCCCTGGGTGCCGCAATCTTTGACGACGCGTTCGCTTCGGTGCGCGTTACATAACATGGCGACACTTGCGGACCGCGTACGATGAGCTCGCCGATCTCGCCGATCGGCAGTTCTACCGCGTCGTCCATCGTCTTTACCGGATCGTCTGTAATGCGGATCAGGCGCCAGTCGATGGAATCGAATTTACGACCAACGCATACGCCGGCGCCTTGATCCGTCTTTATCGCCGCCTCGCCGAGCACTTCCGCGGCTTCAATCGTCGAAATCGGCAAGCATTCCGTTGCGCCGTATGGCGTGTGCATTCGTGCCCCAGGCGCGACGCACGCTAGGGTCTTTCTCAGCACCTCAGCCGGTACCGGCGCGCCACACGAAAACACCTGTCGCAACGATTCGATTCGTTCGCCGGTCTTCGCACAATGTTGGCCGACGATGCGCCACACGGCCGGCGAGGCAAACGCCTGTGTCACCTGCCAATCGTTTGCCGCGGGGAGCAGTTTTTCCGATTCCGCCTTCGCCGGCCGCGAAAAGTCCATCTCCGGCAGAACGGTTGTAACGCCCATTGCGGAATTGAACAACGCGAAGAGCGGGAAGCATGACAGATCGACTCCGCCTGGCTCGATGCCGTACATCGACTGGATTTCGCTTACTTGTGTTTCGAACATGCGGTGCGTGTACAGTACGCCCTTGGGCGGGCCGGTGCTGCCAGACGTGAAGATAATTGCCGCCGGGTCGTCGGCCTTGGTAGGGTGGGCACCGCCCACCATCGTTGTCGTTGTTCTATTATTAGTGGGCTGTGCCCGCCCGACGGCACTAGCAAAGCCAGTCGTGCTACCCATTGCACGCAATTGTTCGAGCCTCAGCCCGCCCCAGAACCACCGCCGGCCGACCGTGACGTTCCAGCGCGCGTGCGCGAACTTGCGCCGCAAAAACGCGCGCACGGCCTGGGCCGCGCCGATCGCGACAAATCCCTCCGGTTTTGCTTCCGCGAGGCAGCGCACAAGATTCCGCCGGCCCAGACCGGGATCGACGAGAATCGTCACCATTCCGGCACGCAACAGCGCGAACACGAGTGTGACGAACTCAATGCCGGGCCGAACCAACAGGGCGAGCCGAGTCCCTGGCGGCACGCCCCACCTCGCCAACCCGAGCGCTAAGCGCGTCACATCCGCGTCGAGTTCTGCGAACGTCGTCGTCGCGTAACTTGCGCCCGATGCGCCTCGCCGTGCCAGCGTATAGCCGGGCGACCAATGCCGCGGACAGGCAACGGCAACTGTGTCGGGCATTTCGGCCGCAATTCTCGTCAGCCGATCGGCGACGTTCAAGCGCTGCAGCGGCGTCTCGATAGCGGCGCATGTTCTGGCCATGAACACGAGTGTAGGTCAGCCGCTGGAGTCTGGCAACGCAGTCGTTTCGTCGGCACTTCGCAATGACGCCTGGTATTCATTCTCAAATCGTTGCGCCAGGGCCAGCTCTTCCTTGAGCGATTCGGCGCCCGGCACAGCACTGGCCGCCGGATCGAGGCAAAACAGGTCCCACTTTTCGTTTTTGAAGCCTTTCTGCCTGATGTACCAATTGCCGTGCTCATCCGCTTGAATCGGAAAGAGAGAACAAATGCACGGCTTGTAGCGAAACTTGTCACCCTCCGCGGCGCCCATTTTGTGCAGCACGCAACCTTGGTTGAAAAACACGCACCAGCCGCCGGCATTGCGCAGCGTCGGCTGACCTGCGCGAATTCTGCGGCTCAAATAACCTTTCTTTTGCACAACGGCCCGTGCCTCCGCGCGCAGCAGAGGTACGATCTTCTCGAGGTTCGCATCGATCCGCTGGGCCTCTTCGGGATAAACAGGCGGCCGGCCCTCGCGGCAACAGATCCCGTCGCAGCCCCGACCGTAAGTGCACTCGTAGCGGGCTTCGGCCAGATTGAGGATAGGCAGCGTTAGATTCATACGTGCGCATTAAGACTATGAAATATTTACCACGGAGCACACAGAGTACACAGAGAGAGCAATCCGATCTCTCTATCTCAGTGTCTCTTACACTTCGTGTTTTCTCCGTGAACTCTGTGCGCTCTGTGGTTAATTGACTTAAGCATGGATCGTTTGTGAGGCCGCGACATGGCGGCGCGCACCATTTGTACCAAAAAGTCGTTGTATCGCATTCCGGCCAGTTCGAATGAATGGACAAGGCACGGGCTGGGCGCCATTCCTGGGTTTGGATTAAGCTCCAACAAATACGGCGTGCCGTCGCCGCTCAGGCGAAAATCCACCGTAACCAAATCACAGCAATCTAACGCGCGGAAGGCACGTTCGGCTACTTCCGCGAGTCGCTGCGCGATTTGCGGCGTCAATTCTGCCGGATAACGCAATAGGGTGGATTCGTAATCTCGCGATCCGGGCCGCCACTTGCTGTCGTACGTGGCGATCGGCCAGTCGCCGGTTCGCCCAACAAACAGCGTCTCCACGGCTGACAGCATTTTTATCTTCGGCCAGTCGACGACTGCCGCCGAAATCTCGCGCCCGCGAATGAACTGCTCAACTAGAATTGGGAAGCCGTATGCGGCGGCCAGCCGGGCAATCTGTTGGTTGAGGTGCGTCTCGTTGGTGACCACGTTTTGTTGGTCAATGCCGATGCTCGCGTCACGAAACGCCGGCTTGACAATGACCGGCCAGCCGAGGCAGCACCGCTCGATCGGCAATTTATCTGCAACACAAAAGTCCGGCGTCGGCAGGCCGGCTTCTCGAAACGCCTTCTTGGCCAGATCCTTTCGGCCGGCCCGCCACAAGGTTTGCGACGAGCAGCCGGTAAACGCCACGCCCTCGTCCTCCAAAAGCTTTGCGAAGCGACACTCGGACGCCGGGTCGTCCCCCAATCCTTCGAACATGTTGAAAACGGCGTCCGGCCGAAGCACTTGCAGATTGGAACGAAACGCTGCCAAATTCCGTCCGACGCCGCATCGACCCACCTCAACCCCGACGCGTTCAAGCTCCGCCGCGATCACGTTGACGACGTTCAGAATCTCGTACTCCGAGTCGGCATCCCGATGGGTCGGCGGGAGCACGGGCTCGTTATAGGCAATCAATACACGCATCGGCGAGGCTCACAACGGGATTCAGACGGAGTATACTGCGAACCACTTGAACTACTACAGATCTAGACATGTCGGCATCGTAATTGCACAGCAGGCCGTTTAGGAGGACAGCATCATGGCTAAAAGTAAAAGCGCAAAAGGCAGCGATGGCGATCGAAAACTGGCCTCGGGCCACGGCCGCACGAAGCAGAAGTCCGGCGGCGAACCGCAAAAGAAGCGGACCGTCCCTCGCGGCCTGGGCCGCCGCAGCGGGTCGTCGAAAGGTCGATCTTAATGTTCACGTCGAGATTACTTGAGGCATACGGCTGACGGCATAGAATGTCGCCCGACCATCCGCGGGCGTACCTCGTAACCTGGCGACAAATGCTGCCAATCAAGCAATTTGTCGCCCACCGCGATCGACGGCGCGTCGAAAGACTATTAGATGGAGCTGAAATTGGCCCGCCTCGGACGAATCAGTTCCGCTCGCTCTCCGGCACAGGTTCTGCGCACCTCCCATAATTGACCTGAGCATTGTGAAAACGGCGAGCCAGTGACGATTCCTAAGAAAGGATGCTGCAATGCCGTTCTATCCGACCTTGAAACGAGAAGAACCGGCCATTCAGCGCCGCGCCGCCGAAGGCGTGCTCCGGTTGAAGTCGCAGCTGTCGGCCGAAGTCCCGTCGCGGACCGTGGACTCTACGTTGCTGCTGGGTACATGGAATATCCGCGAATTTGATTCGCCGAGGTACGGAGATCGACTGCGCGAATCGTACTTCTATATTGCCGAAATCGTCTCTCGCTTCGATTTAATTGCCGTTCAGGAGGTCCGCGGCGACCTCAAGGCCCTGAAGCGCCTCATTTCAATTCTCGGTGACCAATATTGGGATTACCTCGTTACGGACGTCACGCTCGGACGTTCAGGAAACGACGAGCGATTGGCGTTCGTTTACGACACAAGGAAGGTGCGGTTTGAAGGGCTCGCTGGTGAGCTAGTGATTCCGGTGAAGCAAAAGGACGCGCTGGTGATTCAATTCGCGCGCACGCCATACATCGCCGGTTTTCGCTCGGCATGGACTCGCTTCAACCTGTGTACGGTTCACATTTATTACGGCACGAGCAAGCCGCTCGATCCGCGGCGGCTCAAGGAGATCGAGGACCTGGCCGAGATGCTCAAGGGCATGGCCGAGAAGTCGGCCGAGAATTACATCGTGCTCGGCGACTTCAACATCTTTCAGCGCGGCGATGCGACAC
>DATFGJ010000556.1:0-6478 GCA_035249585.1 Lacipirellulaceae bacterium | reverse complement strand
GGTTGCGCCGCGTAATGAGAACTGTCGCCAGCGATCCGCCGTAACAAGTCTCGGCGCGAAGGCACGGAAATTAACGAGCGGACGTTGCGAAGCGGCAACACGCGCACCAGTTCGCGTTGCTTCTTTTCATCTTTCGCCATGCGGTAGGCGCATCGTGCTAGAATTCACCAAATACCCCTCAGCTCTTGCTTCTGAAGCATTGCATGACTTGTTTAGCCACCAAACGTGGGTATTACACGGCGGGCACGCGCCCGCAATGCTTTTCCAGACGGCAAAGCTTGCCCAGCATGCATTCTCCCCCAAATTCGATTTCACCAGCGCGCGATTATTGCTTTCCGATCCGCGCCTGAGTAAACCAAATAGTAGGAGTCGGTCTCGTTACTCGAGCGAAAAGAGATCCAGATGAATGCCAAACTTTTGCGAAGCATAGCCGTCCTTGCCGTGGTTGCGACCTCGGCAATTTTTACCGAAGGCGCCAGCGCTCAATGCTGCGGCGGCGCGACCGCTTCCTACTATCAGCCAACGACTGCCTACTATCAACCGGCCGCATACACAGCCTATTCGCCGGTCGCTTATCAAACGTATCGAACCGGCTGGTATCCGGGATATTTCCTTGATCGCATACGCACGCGGTTGTGGGGTTCGCCATCGACGTACGTCGCGTCGTATCCCTCACCATACGTCGCCTCGTATCCGTCGACGTATGTCGCATCATATCCCTCGACATACGCTGCATCCTATTCATCGCCCTACGTCGCATCGTATGCGCCGTCGTATTCCGTCGGCTACACGTCGCAGCAGGTGACGATGCGGCCCGCATATGCGCCTGTGTACGATCCTTGTTCTGGCTGCTCGACGTGCGGCGTTTCGGGAGTGGGCCAGGCATCGTATCAATCCAGCGATTGCGCTTCGTGCGGAGTCGCTCCAAGCAGCGGTACGACGGTGATCGTGCCCAATGGCACCGTCGTAACGCCCGGCGCGCAGCGGAGCGCGCCGTCCGAGCCGCAGCCGGAGTTGGCCCCGGGCGAGCAGGTGGCGCCGGAGCGCACGTACCAACGGCCCACCAGCAACGGTGGGCAGCAAGAGGTGCAACCGGAGCCGGGCCGTGACGCCAACGAAGATGAGCTGGAGAGCCTGCTCGAAGGCGACGGGGCTGAGAGCTCTACGTACTTTGAGCCGCCGAAGCTGTTTGACCTCAACGATCGCACTGCGCGGAAGAGCATCGCTCCAGTGCGCCGCGCGATTTATCAGAAGCGCGTCACGCACTCCACGATTTCGATGCCGCGATCGGTCAGCGCGGAGCGCGCGCAGCAGGATGCCGAAGGCTGGACGAGCGCGTCGAATTGACAATGTCGCTACGGAATGGTCGCTTTAAGCGTCCAGTCCAAACGGAACCAGCGACCTTTTATCGTACGATCAGCACCGAGCAAGGCGCCGACGCCAGCACCTGCTCGGTAGTGCTTCCGAGCAGCAGCCGCTCGATCCGACCGCTGCCACGGCTTCCGACCACGGCCATGTCGATTCCTTTGGCGCGGAGCTGGGCGACAATTTGCTCAGCCGGCCGGCCCTCGGCGACAATTGCATCGTGTCGCGCGAAGCAAGGCGCGAGTTTGTCGCGAAACCGTTCCAGTTCGCCCTGCGCGGCCTGCAAGTTTTGCTGGTGTTCCTGCTGCCATGCCGCGGCCATCGCGGCCACATCGGGATCACGCGGTTGAATCTTTACCCACTCAGGTAAATCGTACGGGAACATCGGCCGCACCACCGTCATCACCCACCCCTCAGCTTCAGGCGGCCATGTGAATTTTCCGAGCAGCGGCGCAATCGCCTCGGCAGCCGGCGAACCATCATACGCGGCAAGCACTTTCAACTGCGGTGAGGCACCACTCCGCTTGCTTTGGGGCTGAGTCGTCTCGGGACGCGGCGTTTTGACCACAAGCACGGGCACTGTCGCCGAGTGCACCACGGCCCTGCTGACGCTACCCAGCAGGAATTGTTCCCACAGACTCGTAGTGCCGCGAAAGCCCACGACGGCAAGTTCGGCGCCTTGCTCATTGATCGCACCCAATAGCGCGCCGCTTGCCGAGCCGGCCGCTTCTTTGGTCACCGCCGCGGTGCGCCACGGCTGCGGCAATCGCTCCAGTGCGGCGTCCAATACGGTACGGCTGAGCACCGTGCGTGCCCGTTCTTCAATCGCGGAGTCGAATTCCTCGCCAAGCGAAAGCGAAGGCGTTACGAATAACAGCACGAGCTCGTCCCGCCCGGGCGACAGCAGCCGGCCAATGAATTCTACCGCCGCGAACGAATTCGACGAACCGTCGACGCCAACGAGGACTTTCATGAATTATTTTTCCTCCGAAACCTGAGCGATTGATTGCGACGATTTCCCAGGTTAATTGGCCCCCGTATCCTGTTCCTTCAATTTCGGCTTGAGTATGAGCCGCACCGGCGCGCCAAGCGGCGGAATTCGTTCCGCGAACGCTTCGAACGCCAGCTCCGCGTTCGACTGCGAGCTTTCGATCGGGATGTCGAGCATCGCCGTGCTGAAGTTCGACACGCAAATGAAGTCGCCGCCTTCGGCCATGTAGTGTTGCGTGCCTGTCTCCTCGTCGGTCCAGAAGCGGCTGCCGGCGAAGACCCAGGGATGGGTCATCGCCTTTCCCGTGCGGATGTCCTTCACCCACTGCTGAGCCCTCGTGGTTTGTTCTTTGCCGTTTTCGTCGAGCCAATAAACTGTGATTTCAATTTCGGTGCCTGTGGGCGGCTTGTACGACGGCCTCCACTGCGCCGGCTGTCCCGGCTCGGCGCCAAGGGTCACCAGCGCGGCGTGCACGATATAGGCCTTTGTGTTGGCCGAGACGACAGACTCATGCTCTTTCGTGTTCCGTATGCAGGCGAACATTTCCAGCATCCCCTCGCGCAGCGATATTTGGCCGTCGACGATCACCGCTTTTTCCTTGGGATCAACCCACACGTCGTACTCCGATGAGAGGCGCTTGGCGCCTTTCGGCTCCGGCAGCTTGGGCGCGGCTGGCTTGGCTGCCGATTGCCCGGCTGTCGACGCTGCCGGCGGCGCGTCGGCCGTTTCATCGGGTTTAGTATGCGGCTCTTGATCAACTCGCTGTGCAATCGAGGTTCGTGCGATCGCCGACACTGCGAGGATCGACGTGAAGACTGTGACCGCGATAATGCTTCTGGTTGAATTCTTTGTGAACATAAAGGGCGTCCTATTCGATGCGGTTCCGTGCCGACCCTCGACCATGTGCTTCCGACCTTGTAAGATACCGGCACACTGGGCGATCGTCCATTTACGGAAGCGCAATCAACATGGCTGTTGCGATCACTGAAGCGTCAACCAGGATTTCCGACATTCAGCCAATTTGGCATCGAAGTGCCCCGCGGCGGATCATCGAAAAATGCGGCAAGGACGGGCCGCTCGGCGACTGGAACGCATGGCAGAACCACCTGGCGCGGCGCCAAGATCCGGTGCAACCCCCCTTCGTCGATGGCCGCGAACCGGCAATCTGGTGGGGCTGGCCGGCTGATTCTGTCGACGCGGATCTTTTCAATCCCGACATTTGGATGGATGTGGAACAATTGCCGGAAAGGCCCGAGCTGCCACAGGTGCTGCAATTGCTGGCGTTGACTTATTCGCTTCCCAGAATGTCCGAGTGGCAGCCGGCCGACGTCTGGTGGAGATTGATCGAGCGACTTCAGGAGTTGACCGCCGAAACGGAGTCCTATCAGGTCGATTGGCACACCCGGCCGAACGATGTGCTGCGTCACCAACTGCTCGCCGGCGAGCTGCCGCTGGCTCTGGGCTATTTGTTCCCAGAGATTCGCCCGTTGCGGGCGCTTCGCACTGGCGCGAGGGCCATTTTTTCTGAAGCGATTGTCGCCGTCACGGACGGTGCGGGCCTGCCGCATGCTCGGTTGTTGCCAGTTCTCGGGCCGTTGTTCGCATGTTGGACGCGTGCTCGCTGGCTTGGCTCCAAAATGGCGCGCGGAGCCTGGTCTTGGCGAGCGGAGAACCAGTACCGATGGCTTGTGCGCCGCGCCATTCGCCTGACAGGGAAGGATAGGCGCTTCCTACTTACGCCAGTTGATTCTCCAAGTCGTTGGAGTAAACCACTGTTTGCGATGGCGCTCGACCTTGCAGGCGACGAAGCCGACTGCGCTGCCGCTGCTACCGCGTTGCCCAGCGGGGTCGTGCCCAAGTCGATGCAATGCAACCAGGAGAAGCTTCCCAAGCCATCACTCGATTCCGATTGGTCGGGAATCAGCGTGCTTGCCGCCAGCTGGTCGCAATCGGCGCCTCGACTCGCGGTTGGCTACACCGATGACCCGATCCGGATTGACCTTTCTGCCCGCGGTGAAACGTTGTTCGCCGGTACGTGGAGTATCGAAACCGAGTGCGACGGTAAGCCCGCGCAGGTTGACGGTGAATGGGAGAATCTTTGTTGGCAAAGCGACAAATATTGCGATTATTTGGAACTGTCGGTTCCGCTGTCGGAAGGCTTGCGCCTCGAACGCCAGTTGCTCCTGGCGCATAAGGATCAAGTGCTGTATTTGGCCGACATTGTGGTTTCGGTCGATGGCCGTGCGCGGCACATCAAACATTCGTCCGGCTTGCCACTCGTGGAAGAGGTGGTTTGGCAGCCCGAAGCGGACACGCGTGATGGCCTATTGCTCGCCGGCAAATTGCGAGCGGCCGTGCTGCCCCTGGCCTTGCCCGAATGGCGAATCGACCCGCGCGGCGGCACGCTCGCTGAAAAACAGGGCCGGCTCGTGTTGACGCAAGAATCCACCGGCCGGGCCATGTGCTGCCCATTATTCTTTGATTTGAAGTCCAAGCGAGCTAAGAAAGAGCGCACATGGCGGCAGCTCACTGTGGCGGAATGGATGGAAGTCTTGCCGCGCGATGTGGCCGTCGGCTTCCGCGCGCAGTCGGGCGGCCGCCAGTGGCTGATTTATCGCTCACTTGGCCCGACCGGCAATCGTACGGTGCTTGGCCACAACATCGCCGGCGAGTTTTGTGCCGGCCGCTTTCGTCCAAGCGGCAAATTCAAGGAATGGCTGGAGATCGAAGACGCGTAGAATAAAGGCATGTCGATTGCCGAGAATCTCCACCGCGTTCGCGAGCGAATCGCCCGAGCTGCCGCTTCAGCCGGCCGCAGCCCCGAAGAGATCACGCTCGTCGGCGTGACCAAGTATGTCGGCGCACAGCAAGCGGCCGAACTCGCCGCCGCCGGCTGCGCCCACCTCGGCGAAAGCCGACCGCAAGAACTTTGGAAAAAAGCCGAAGCCTTAACCACCCAGCGATCCGAGGGGTTTACTCCCTCAGTCCCCGCTATTCACTGGCATCTCGTCGGTCATCTCCAACGCAACAAAGTCCGCCGCACGCTACCACATGTTGCCCTCGTTCATAGCGTCGATAGTGAACGACTGCTTGCCGAGCTAAACGACGCTTGTATCGAAGGCTGTGGTATGCTGCCTTGTGTCGACGTATTATTAGAAGTAAATACATCGGGCGAGTCGGCAAAGCACGGCCTCGCACCGGACGACGTTGCCCGGCTGCTCGACGTCGCGCCGCGTTATCCCCGGCTCTATTTTCTCGGTTTGATGACAATGGCGGCGCTCGAAGGTGGGCTAGGCGTCGCAGCCCGGAACTTCGCTTCGCTGCGCGAGCTACGCGACCGATTGACGCCGATGGCACCCAATTGCGCGCTTAACGAACTTTCAATGGGCATGAGCGCAGATTTTGAAGTCGCAATCCGCGAAGGAGCGACGATCGTCCGCATCGGTTCATTACTTTGGGAAAATACTGTGTAACCACGAAGATCACGAAGAACACAAAGAACGCATTCTCCGCCTTTGTGTCCTTGGTGCCCTTTGTGGTTTGCCATCGATTTTGAATTGATGAACATCATTCGCAATCCAACGCGCCCAGTTCGCATCGGCTCGATGACCATTGGCGCCGGTCACCCGATCGCAGTGCAAAGCATGACGGCGACGGCCACGCGCGATGTCGATGCAACCGTGGCGCAAGTAAACGCGCTCGCCGGCGTGGGTGCCGATGTCGTGCGGATTGCCGTCGATAGCACGGCGGAGGCCGACGCGGTCGCTGAAATCCGCCGTCAGACGACCGCCAATCTTGTCGTCGATTTGCAGGAGAACTATCGATTGGCGGAGCGGCTCGCGCCGCATGTCGACAAGCTCCGCTACAATCCCGGCCATTTGTATCACCACGAGCGCGCGAAGCCGTGGCAGGAGAAAGTGCGTTACCTTGTCGAGGTCGCCCGCGATCACGACTGCGCAATTCGTGTAGGCGTGAACTGCGGCAGCGTGGATCCGGCCCAGCAGGCGAAGTACGACCCGAGCGACCGCATTTCGCCAATGCTCGACAGCGCACTCGACCATTGCCGCCTGCTCGACGAGCTCGATTTCACGCGCTATTGCGTTTCGCTCAAGGATTCCGATC
>DATFGJ010000555.1:0-18991 GCA_035249585.1 Lacipirellulaceae bacterium | reverse complement strand
GCCACGCAATGCGTCGTAAGCCGCTAGCGGCATGGATAGCCCGTATTGATGTCTCCGCAGTACATATGTAAAGGCGGCATCGCAAGCGCGATCTTGTATTGCGCGATATTCGCGTGCGGGTGCGCAGGCTGGCAAGGGCCGCGCATCGATCCGACGGGCGAGAGCCTGCTCGTCTGGCCCAACCAGGCGCCGCCGGTCGTCGCCGCGCCCCTAGCTTCACCGATTGTTGGCGCGCCACCGGCCGTCGTTGCACCCTCTGGCGTTGCGCCGCCAGGCATAGCTCCGCCGTTCGGCAACGTTCAAGCCCCGCCCGTGTATCCCGATGTGCCGGCTGCGCCGGTCGCCCCGCCGGTGATCACGGTTCCTGCGCCATTTTTCGCGCCGGGACCAACGACTACGACGGTTCCTTACGGCGCGGCGCCCCTGGTTCCAGCACCGGTGATTCCGGCGACGCCCATTCCCGCTCTGCCTGGAGTCTCGCCCGGTGTCGCCACGCCGCTTGGAGCGGCTGTGCCAGTCGGCCAGGATTACGTCCGCATTACCCCCGACCGGGTGCTCGCGCCCGTGGGCAGCGAAGTGGTGTTGAAAGCTGGAATTTGCGGCGCCGACGGCTACCTTATTGCCAATCAGCGCATCGAGTGGCTCTTGTCCTCCGGCTGCGTGGGGCAATTCGTCGATTTGGGCGAGCGCGAGCAGTTTCATGTGCTCCGCGCGATTTGGGATACGCCGCGAAAAGTCGACAGCACCTACGCGATCGGCTCGACGGCGAACGCGCCGATTTGTCTTTATCGCGGCACGCCCGACCCGACGGATGATGTGCAGATTTTGCGGGGTGACGCCTGGATCACGGTCACATCGGCGGCCGAAGGCGTAAGCCATGTGACGGCATATACACCGACGATCGCCGATTGGAACCTGCGGCGCGCAATTGC
Organism: Lacipirellulaceae bacterium; assembly: GCA_035249585.1. Lineage (GTDB taxonomy): Bacteria > Planctomycetota > Planctomycetia > Pirellulales > Lacipirellulaceae > JABDGM01. The sequence goes on along the minus strand of DATFGJ010000555.1, from coordinate 18,059 downwards.
CACGATTTATTGGGTCGATGCCCAATGGGTGCTCCCGCCATCGATGGTTGTTTCTGCCGGACGCCCGCACGTATTGACCACAACCGTTATGCGACGAACCGACGGCGCCCCGCTCGCCGGCTGGTTGGTTCGCTATGAGTCGGCGAGCGGAGCGTCGTTCGGCTACGAGGGCGGAAGCGTTGTTGAAGTGCCCACCGACGCATCCGGGCGAGCAAGCGTCGAGGTTAGTCCCGCGGACATGGGCGGCGGAAGTACGACGGTGAACATCACCATCGTGCGCCCGCCGCAAGCAACAGTGAATGGAAGTCCGCGGCTGGACATCGGCCGCGGCGCGGCGACGATTTCGTGGGCGACGGGCGAGATCGGAGAATCCGCTAGTCCGCCGGAGTTCCGCCCAGCGCCGATTGAACGAGCGCCGCCATCGTCCGCTCCTGTGACGCCGTATGAGGTCACACCCCGGCCGACGCTGCCGAGCACCGCGTCGCCACCCACCGAGGATTATACGCCTCCGGTGGATGAACCGACACCGGGGCGGCCGCAATTGGATTTAACACTGCGGCGCACGACCGCGGAAAACCTGGCTGTTGGCGATTTCGCCAGCTTTGACATCGTCGTCACCAACCGCGGCGACGGGACCGCTCGCGGCATTAAAATACGCTCGCAGTTCGACCGCGGCCTGAGCCACCCGAACGCGAAACCCAATGCGTTCGCCGTGGATTACCCGGGCATGCGCGATTTGCCGCCGGGCGATTCCGAGACGATACCGCTCACGTTCCAAGTTGTGGCCGGCGGCACGCAATGCCATGAAGTGACCGTGTCGGCAGACGGCGCCGATCCGGTGTCCGCGCGGGGCTGCGTTACGGCTCGACAGTCGACCTTGGAACTCGACGTCCGTGGCCATGAACGCCGAAATGTCGGAGAGATAGCGGAATTCGTCGCCGTGCTTCGAAATGTTGGCGATGTTGCCGCTACAAACATTGAGCTTGTCGCGAGGTTCGATGAGCCGCTGGAACCACGCCGGGCCGAGCGTGGGCACGAGCGGCTGTCGGACGGGGCGCTTGTGATGCGCATTGCGAAGATGGAAGCCAACGAGCGGCGGGAGTTTCGCATGGAAGCGCTTTGCCGCAGCGCCGCCAATAGCGCCTGCAACCGCGTGACGGTCACCGCTGAAGGCGGTGTGACATTGGCGGATGATGCGTGCGTCGAAATCTTGCCGCCGGCTGCGTCGGGCGGGCCCGGCGCTATATCGCCGCCAACCGCATCGAATTTACGGCTCACGGTCACTGAATCGACAAACCCGGCTCGGGTGGGCGAGCGCCAGATCGCTTACGTCACGGTTCAAAACGTCGGCCAGCAGGTCGAACGCCAGGTTTCAATTCGCGTACTGCTGCCGCCCGAATTCGGCGCGGATGCGACGCAAATCCAGCCGCAGGGCGAAGCCACCGTCCTTGGACAGGAGATACGCTTTTCTGCTATTTCCGAGCTTCAGCCTCAGGCCGAGCGACAATATATAATTCCGATGAATGTCAACCGCGAGGGGCGGGCTGAGATACGGGCCGAATTGGCCGCACCCAGCTTGGCAGCGCCGCTAGTCGTGGAGTCCAGTCCGATCGAAATCCTTCCACGGTAGCGCCGTTAAGTGCGTCTCGCTCTGAGCCCAGCTCTCGGTCGCGCGTCTCCGACTCCCCGTTGTGCGCGGGTCTCCAACCGCCACCGCCCAATGCCGATCGAAGGTCTCGATCCATGCCACGCTTCGTGCTTCTCTACCATGAATGTCCACCAGGCTATGACAGGCCGTCGCACTGGGACCTGATGCTTGAGGCCGGCGGCTCGCTGCGCACTTGGGCTCTTTTGCAACTACCGCGAGGCTGGGAAGCGGCCCGATTGTACTCGGTGTCAATCTTCCCAGCGTGCGCGGCCGTTTCGCCAGAAAGCAGTGTCGCTGCCGAGCCTCTGGGCGATCATCGTCGCGACTATCTCGAATATGAAGGCTCAATAAGCCGAGAGCGAGGACAGGTTACTCGCGTCGATGCGGGCAGTTTCGAAACGATCTCCGAGTCACGACAACATTGGCACGTCGAACTTTGCGGTGCGCGCTTAAGCGGCCAAGTTACTTTGGCGGCGGGCAAAACGAATGCCAAAGGTTGGACGCTTTCATTGAATGGACCGAATTAGCGGTCCTGCACTTGCGAGCGCCTTGCCGGTTTTCCCTGCCTGCGGGCTACTTCAAGGGCGGAACGCCGGTTTTTTGGCGTGAGGCGCAGCTCATAATCATCCAGTTCAATCTGCGTTTTTTCCACGTTGGCCGGTGCCCCGATCTTGGGCGTACCGGCCGAGAGCGTCGCGGCAACTTCTGTGTGCCCGGCGACGTACATTTCACCTTCGCCGAACTCGATGGTGTCTATGAAAAACTGCCGCTCCTCGGTCGACGGATCGCTGTGCAGCTCGACGATTGCCACCGGCTGGCCGTCCTGTTGCGTCCAACGCACCGGCAGAGAAAGCCTTTCGCATGTCGTGGCGATCTCATCGGCCAGTTGCATCACGGGCAACGGCAGGGCGCCGGCCCGAACCGACATCAATCGAATCGCGACCGCGCCTTCTTCGGTGACAAACACCGCTGCGTCTACCGAGATGACCGTTTCCACGCTGCCCGAGTACGTTTTAAATCCAAGAGTCAAAACTTCCGACGAGATCGCCACGCGCGGATCGCGAATATTGCTGGGCGCGTTTTCGACTTGATTCTCGGCCAGCTGGATCGCAAGCCAACCGTTGATTTGCTCCGCGGTGAAGAGCGCGTGCCATTTGCCGCCCTGGCGAGCATCGCTGTAAAGCGCGGTCGCCCGGCTTTCCAGCTCGCGGCTTCCGCGCTCAAGCACTTCCGGTTCAAGCGTCAGCGCCTGCTTGTAGAACGGTCGCACTTGACGTGCTGCGTAATAGGCTCCGCCTAGCACGAGCAAGACGCACGCGGCGACGAGTGAAGTACAAAGTGCGGCAATGCGAAACTTACGGGCCATCAGCTCTGTTCCAGGGATATTGAGCGAATCTGCGGCCGCGCGATGAGGAATCGACAAAATGGTGGGGAATCCTAGGGACGGCGCGGAAGTGAGTCAACGCGAGTGGAGCGCTAGCATGTCCCTATCCACAGCGACATTGACGCGTGACGGCGAGCCACTAAAATGTTGCGTCCGCACGGGTTGCGGCAATGCGCAGCGCGTCAAGCGAAGCGCGGCGCGAGCACGAAATAGTGCGCGCCCCAGCACCAAATCACGGCCATAGCGGGCGAGAAGCTTTCGTCTCGCGCCTGCAGTGAGTATACAACGGGAAAGAAAATCCTACCTCTAATGAGCACGAGTGTGACTGAACCATCGGCAGGCGCGCCGGCCAGCGGCGACTGGGAATCGTCGCGTCGCGACAAGCTGCGGCGAATTGCCGAGCTTGGATATGACCCTTGGGGAAGGCGCTTCGACAATCACGCCCCCATCGGCGACATTCGGGCTCGTGCTGGCGAAATCGTGTATCGGCGACAGGATGGGCAGCAGATAAAGCTTCCCACCGCGGCCGAATCTGGACCCGATTTCGACTTCCGCAAGTGGCTAGCAGAGCTGGGCCCCGGCGAAATGTCGGGCCCGCATGTTCGCGCGGCCGGTCGCATCGTATTGCATCGCGACAAGGGCAAACTGCAGTTCATTGACATCCGAGACATGACGGGTCAGATCCAGCTGTTCATCGGCCAGCAGCAGGTTGGTGACGATTGGCCGCTGGTACAGTGTCTCGATCTGGGCGACATCATCGGCGTCGACGGCGAGCTGCGCCGCACGAAAACGGGCGAGCTTTCGATCTTTGCCAGCCGTGTCACGCTGCTTACCAAGAGCCTCGCCGCGCCGCCCGAAAAGCACCATGGCCTCACGGATCCCGAGCTGCGGCATCGCATGCGGTACCTCGACCTGACGTACGGCGACGGAGTGATGCAGCGGTTTTTGAACCGCACGAAAATTATCCGCGCGGTGCGTAAGACGCTCGACGCCCGCGGCTTTGTTGAAGTCGAAGGGCCGACACTGCATTCGATCGCCGGCGGCGCTGCAGCCCGGCCGTTCAAAACGCACCACAACGCGCTCGACATCGATCTTTTCATGCGAATTGCGTTGGAGCTGCATCTGAAGCGACTCATGGTCGGCGGCATGGAGCGCGTTTACGAACTGGGCCGCGTGTTTCGCAACGAAGGCATCAGCCAGAAGCACAATCCAGAATTCACGATGCTCGAAGCCTACCAGGCCTATGGCGATTACCGCTCGATGATGGAGCTGACCGAAGCCTGCATCGTTGCGGCTATCGAGGCGACGGGTCAGCCACTGCGGTTGCCGTGGGGCGATGCGACGATCGACTTCGAGCCGCCGTTCGCGCGTACGACGTACGACGGGCTTTTCGCGGAGAAGCTGAATATCGACCCCTGCGACCCGGCCGCGATTGCGCGCGTCGCCAAATCGCTCGGGCTGGATACGGCGCTCAAGCACCCGGATGTCATCAAGAGCGAGGTGTTTGAAACCGCGATCGAAAAGACGCTTACAGGCCCAGTGTTTGTGCTCGACTATCCGGCCGCCATTTGCCCGCTTACCAAGCGCAAGACCGACAATCCGGCGGTAGCGGAGCGGTTTGAGCTCATTGTCCAAGGCATGGAGATGGCCAACGCCTACACGGAACTGAATGATCCGGATATGCAGGAGCAGTTGTTCAAGACGCAATTAGCTGGGTTAGCGGACGAGGAATCGATGGCCAAGATGGACCGCGATTTCATCCGCGCGCTGCGGCATGGAATGCCGCCCGCGGGCGGCTTGGGCTTGGGGATCGACCGCCTCGTGATGTTGCTTACGAACACGCAGTCGATACGGGATGTGATCCTGTTCCCACTTTTGAAGCCAGAATAAACGCGTTAGGCGTGAATGGCGTACGTGCGCTTGACAACAGTACATTTACTACAAAAAGGCTAACGCCTTAAGCTGTTTTCCCAAGGACGGGATCCATGTACAAGCTTCTTCTTTGTTGGCGCTACCTCAAGACTCGTTATATCGCGCTAGCTTCGATCATCAGCGTGATGCTCGGCGTGGCAACGCTCATCGCCGTAAATGCTGTGATGAAGGGCTTCGTTCACGAGACGCAAGATCGTCTCCACGGCTTTCTCTCGGACCTCGTATTGGAGACCGCATCGCTCGAAGGGATTCCGGATGCGGATCATTACATGCAGAGGATTCAAAAAGTCGCCGGGCAATACGTCGCCGGCATGTCACCGACGGTCGTTGTCCCCGCAATGCTGGGGTACAATGACTACAACGGTCGATACATCACGCAACAAATCATGCTCATTGGCGTCGATGAAGCGACGTACGCGAGCGTGAGCGATTTCGGCCAGTTCATGCAGCATCCGCAGAATCGCAAGCAGCTCAACTTTCTGCTCAAGGAGGGGGGCTACGATGTTTATGACCACACGCTTGCCGACTCGCCGAAACGCAAGGCGCGAAAACAGATGCAGTACGCAGGCTGGGCGCATCGCCGGAGAAATGCAATCTTTGCTAAGCGGATCGTCGCTCCGGAAGGTTCACTTGAGGGCAACCCGTTTTACCGCCCTGGGCAAGCGTCGTTAGCGGATGAAATTGCAGGCTCCCAAGGAACCGACTTCAACCCGGCCACCGAGCAGCACACGGGCTGCGTGCTGGGCGTTTCGCTTTGTCGCCTTCACACGCCTACGAACGAGGAGATTTTCCGCCTACTGCCGGGGGATGATGTCGAAATCACCTACGTTACTGCCGGCAGGCCGCCCAAGCCGCTGAGCGCCAAGTTCACGGTCGTCGACTTCTACGAAAGCAAGATGGGTGAATACGACTCGCAGTTCGTATTTGTGCCTATTCGCAAGCTGCAAGAGCTGCGAGGAATGGTTGACCCGTCGACAGGAATCGCCAACTTCAGCCGGATTCAAATTCGGCTCAAGGCCGGAGCAGATTTGGAGATGGTTCGCGACCTGTTGCGGTCGCAATTTCCGCCGGGAAGTTGTTTTATCGGGTCCTGGCTGGATCGCGAAAGTCCGCTTTTGGGCATGATCCGGATGGAAACGGCCATCCTCAACGTGCTGCTATTTTTGATCATTGCGGTAGCGGGCTTCGGCATCCTGGCCATCTTCTTCATGATCGTCGTGGAGAAGACGCGCGACATCGGAATCTTGAAATCTCTCGGCGCAAGCCGCCGCGGCATCATGAGCATTTTTCTCGGCTACGGGTTTAGCTTGGGCATTGTGGGAGCGAGCATGGGCCTTGGACTGGGCCTATTGATTGTGCGCTACATCAGCGAGATTGCCGATGTTTTGGGCCGGCTTACCGGCCAGCCGATTTTCGATCCAACTGTATACGGCCTGCCCGAAATTCCCGCCATCGTCCAGTGGCCGACGATTGCGACGATTATCGTCGGCGCGCTGTTGATCGCCGTAATGGCCAGCATCCTTCCTGCGCGGCGCGCCGCGCGACTCCACCCTGTCGAGGCACTTCGCTATGAGTGAACTAAGTACCTTTGATCAATGGACCGGTGCGATGACCGCCCATCGTGCGGGCGCACCGTCGGCCACGCCAGTGCTTTCGAACACGGTTGGGAGACTGCTCGCAGAGCCAGCGGAACTCAATCGTTACGTTTCTGCATCGCAGCCTCAAACGGCTACGCGCGAAATCGTTGCCGCACATTACATTCGCAAAAGTTATCGTAAGGCGTCGATGGAAATACCGGTGCTGCAAGGCGTGGAGCTGGCGATTCACGAGGGCGAGTTCGTCTCCGTGATCGGCCCTAGCGGTTGCGGCAAAAGCACGCTGCTACACGTGCTGGCCACGCTCGATGCGCCTGACTCCGGCGAGATTCGCTTCGAGGGAAACCGCATCGACAATCTGCCGGCCGCCGGACGCGATATTTTGCGAAACCGTTATTTCGGTATGGTGTTCCAGTTCTACCACTTGCTGCCCGAGCTCACGACGCTCGAAAACGTGCTCGCGCCGGCAATGATCGGCCAGAGCGTGCTTGGGTACTGGCGCCGCCGCCGGCAGTTTCGAGAGCGAGCATGCGAAATGCTGGAGTTGGTAAATCTTGGTCACCGGTTGAAACACAAACCCAGCGAGCTTTCGGGTGGTGAGATGCAGCGCACGGCCATCGCCCGCGCGCTGGTAAGCCGGCCGCGGGTGCTATTCGCCGACGAACCGACGGGAAACCTCGACAAGTCGAGCGGCGAAGAGATCATGGCAATTCTGCGTCGGTTGAACCGCGAGCAAAAGCTCACTATAGTCATGGTGACGCACGATCCGCGGGTCGCTGAACAGGCCGACCGCAGCGTGACCCTTGTCGACGGCCGTGTCGTAGCGGCGTGAACCGGCGACGATCAGGCGTGTCTGCGTTAGAGTACGTAGCGAGAGAGTTTCCTTTGGGCTTTCCGATGCTAAGACAAGGAGACAAGGAGACGCGGAGACAAGGAGATTCGGTTGGAAGCTGCGTCTCGTTGTCTTGCCCAGGGCTGTGCGCCCGGCTCGTCGGTGGCGCACGTCTGGAATAACCCATGTCGCGACAGGTTTACATCAGCGGAAAGTTTGTGCCTCAGGAGGAGGCCAAGATCAGTGTGTTCGATCATGGCTTGCTCTACGGCGACGGGGTCTTTGAGGGCATCCGCAGTTACGGCGGCAAGGTTTTTCGGCTCCGCCAGCACATCGCGCGGCTGTATGAATCGGCCAAAGCCATCTGGCTTGAAATCCCCTTGCCGCAGGATGCCATGTGCGACGCGGTCAATGAAGCGGTCCGCGTCAACAAGATCGATGATGGTTACATTCGCCTTGTTGTCACCCGCGGCGCCGGCACGCTTGGTCTCGATCCCAACCGCTGCTCCAATCCACAGGTGATCATCATTGCCGATGCGATCTCGCTGTACCCGAAGGAGCTGTATGAAAAAGGGTTGGAGATTGTCACCGTGAGCGTGCAACGCACGCATCCCGCCGCGCTGAATCCGCGCGTCAAATCCCTTAATTATCTCAACAACATCCTGGCCAAAATCGAGGGCTTGCAGGCCGGTTGCATCGAGGCGCTGATGCTCAATCATAAGGGCGAGGTCGCGGAGTGCACCGGCGACAATATTTTTCTGGTGCGAGGCGGCGTTCTATTCACTCCGCCGCTGGATGCCGGCATCCTGGCCGGCGTGACGCGCGATGCCGTGATCGAATTGGCGCGCGGGACGGGAATTGACGTGGGCGAAATCGCGCTCACTAAGCACGACGTTTACATCGCCGACGAGTGCTTCCTCACCGGTACGGCGGCAGAAGTCATTCCCGTCGTGAAAGTGGACAGCCGCGCGATCGGCAGCGGCAAGCCGGGCCCCATCACGCGCGACCTAGAGAAGCGCTTTCGCGAGCTAACCCGAGCGTAGGCGAATCGGGTCTAGCGCTCTTCGTTGCCGCGCATGAATTCTTCGTTGGGCACTGACTTATAGGCGGCCAATGAAGCCCGCACGTCGTCGATTCGCTCGACGTCCGCGTTCGAAAGACGCCAGGTGAATTTATGCTCGGCGCGAAGCGGTTCGTTCTCACGTCCGCGCTTCAGTTCGACTTTGAGAGGCACGACTTCGTGGCGCGCTAGTGCTGCGTTGAGACGCAGCCGCGGCTCCGGCGGCGGGCCGCCGGAGAGCAGCGTATTCAGCCGCGCGTACCAATCCAGGAATTCACGGTATTCGGCCAAGGCCTGAGCATGTTCGACGCGCTCGGTCTCGACCGTGTAGCTCTCCAAGTGGCTGGCCAGAACAAGCTGCCCGGATTCCGGTTCGAACGACTCCTTGAAATCGGGATCAGCCGCGAACTGAAGGAATGGATCATCCTGGCGTGCCGCCCAAGTCCGAAGCTTTTGCATCGCGCCGGTAAGCTGCTCGGTTGTAAACTCGGTGCGAATTCGCTCGCGTGGATTGAGCAAAATGAAACGGCCCGGCTTGCCGGCGGCCGGTTTGCGGAACACGGCGGTCTGCTCTGGCTTGGTCAGGAAATCATAGACCACGCCGTCGAGAAACAGTGTGGTCGCCTCGCTGGCGGGCTGTTCTTCGTCGCCGACGTAGACAACTGTTTCAATGCGGAATCCTTCGGCCCCAGTAGTACTTGCTACACATAGCAACATGCAGCTCACCAGTACACTTTTAATCGGCGAATAACGATGTTTTGCGAAATGACGAGTCGACAAAGCCATGATTCCCTCCAATGGCGAGTGAATGCGAGAATTGTTCGAAGAAAATGCTGCCACAGAATAAACGGCAGGCGGCAGCAGGGTAAAGATCGCTATCGTGCTAGCTGCAGGTCAGGCTTTCAAGCCTGATACCCCCATGCGCAAACGACCGCAATCGTCAGGTTAGAAAGCCGGACCTATACGACCTACCGGAAATAATCCGGCTCGTTGCCCGGCTTCCATTTGATATTGCAGCCGATGCTTGGCAGCTGCTCGTCTTTGGGTTTATGGCCGGCGAGCACCGCGTCGACTGCGGCGCGCAGGTCAGCGCCGGTGATTGGCCTGCCACTATCGGGCCGGCTATCGTCGAATTGCCCGCGATAAACTAGCCGCCGGTCGCGGTCGAACAAAAAGAAGTCGGGCGTGCAAGCGGCCCCATATGCTTTGGCCATTTCTTGCGTCGCATCGTACAGGTACGGAAACGGGTATCCCCGCTCTTCCGCTTCGCGAACCATTTGCTCGGGCGAATCGGCCGGATAATTGGCCACGTCGTTGGAGTTGATGCCCACAACCGCAAGGCCCTTTTCCATGTATTCGGCCGCGAATTGAGCCAGCGCATCGGCCAGATGCTTCACGAATGGACAGTGGTTGCACATGAAGATCACAAGCAGCGCGGGCGACTCGGAAAAATCGGCGAGCGAAACCGTGCGCCCGTCGACGTTGACAAGCGAGAAGTCCGGCGCCTGCGTTCCGAGGCGTACCATTGTGCTGGGGGTTCGGACCATATCCTTCTTACTCCAAAGGAGAACGAAATGGTGGAGAACGCGAGTTGCGTCGCCTAGCCAGTTGGCGCCAGTATTTCGCATTCCCAACCGGCCGACAATACCCGCTCGTTGACAGCCTGCGCTTCGAATCTATAATTCACCGGTTTATTCGACGGAAGCGATTCCTGCTGACTCGGGAGACCTGAGCGATGGGCGTAACGGAATTTGACGACAGTAATTTTGAGAGTGAAGTATTGAAGGCGGATGTTCCGGTGCTCGTGGATTTCTGGGCGCCGTGGTGCGGCCCATGCCGGATGATAGCGCCGATGATCGACGAGCTTGCGCGCGAGAATACATCGGGAATAAAGATCGGAAAGTTGAATGTCGACAATGCCCAGCGCACTGCGATTAAATACGGCATTGAGACGATACCCACGCTGATGATCTTCAAAGCGGGCGAAGTGTTCGATCGCATGGGACCGCAGCCAAAATCGCGGCTGCAAGAAGCGATCAATGCCGCGAAAGCGTGAACGGCATTAGCTCGCCTGGCAATTGGCAATGAGCTTGATTCACTGACGCGGCGCGATGAAAATCACGCCGCGTTTCTTTTGCGCAGATCCTTTTCACTTCGCGCATCAACGTTCCGTTTCGCGGCAAGCTGCTGTCACAGGTAGCGTCGCCGAACGGCACCGATCCGCGGACGCGCGAATTGGAGTTCAGTTTTGCGCTAATGAGGCCGATGGGGATTCTGGCAAACTTTGTCGATTGAAAGGACTTTGCCAGCTAGCTGCCGAAAACATCGTCGCCGCAAGGAAATACTCGCATGTCGAATTCACGTGAGGCTGTGCATCCCGATCAGCCAGCATTTGCCTCGGGCGAGATCCGCATCGATCAGGCGCATCCGGTCCATCACGGTGCGCCGCATGCCTCAGGTGAGCGCGGCGGGCTGCAATTGGTAGCGGTGGCCGAGTCACAGAGCGCCCAAGTGGCAGCAACGGTCGAGCGGTCGTTGGACCAGCTCCGCGAGCATGCCGCCGAATTGGCCGACCGGCTCCAATCGGAACAGGCCGCGCTCGACCGTCGGGAGCATGCGCTGGTGTCGCAGGAGGCCGATCTGGAGGCCAAATGGCAGAACGCACGCCAATGGCTGGATGAACGTCAACAAGAAATTGAAGACCGCGCCGCGAGTCTCGCCGAGCGCGAAGAAGAACTCACGCAGCGCGAAGCGGCAGCCGAAGCACGCGCGATCGAGTTAACACAAGTTCGCGAAGCAGCGCTCGCGGAGCGCGAAGCCCGCCTCAACGAGCGCCAGGCCGAGCTCGATCGGCGATCCGCTGAGTGCGACGAGCGCTTGGCGGCAATCGACGAGGACCGCACCATTTGGAGCGAGCGGCACGAACGACTTCAGGAGCGCGAGACAACGATTGAAAAGCGACATCGGGAGCTGGACCAGCGACAAGCGCACCTGTACCGCGACATCGAGCAGCTGACCTCAGACAAAGCGCGACTCGAGGAACGGATCGCGGAGATCGCGCGTCGCGAGGAGAAGGTTGCTGAATGGGAGTCGCAGCTTCAATCGCGCAGCGCCGAATTGGAGGCGCAAACCGACGCGCTGCGCGAGCGGGCTGGTGAACTGGAAATTCAGCGCGCCGAGTTGCGGCGTATGGCGGCCGACTCCGCCGGCCGCGAAGCCGAGCTCAACGCGGCCGAGCGGCAGCTCGGCTACCGGCAACAGGAGATTGAGGCGGCCATCAAGCGGTACGAGCGTTTGGGCGTGACGGAAGCGAAGATGCAGCACCTCCAGGAGGAGTCGCGCAAATTCGCGGCCCGCCGCCGATATTTGGACGAGGCCGAAGCACAGCTTGCGCAAGAGAAAGCCGAGCTTGCGGATGAGTTGCGCGACCTGGCCAACGAACGCCGCCAATTGGAAGAACAAACCGTGCGAGAACGGCGCGCGATAGCTGCACAGCAACAATTGGCCCACACCGATCAGCACCATCGACAGCAGCAGCTCGAGCAGCGCGAAGCCGAGCTCGACGCGCGCGAGAACGCTCTCGCCCAGTTGCAAGCGGACTTGCGAAGCTCGCAGCGCGAGATGCTGGAAATGCGCCTAGCAACTGAGGAGACTTGGGCACAGCTTTCTGGTGCGCTCGCCCCGGCGAGCCTCACGCGCTCGATAGCCCAAGTACGGGCCCGGTTGGCAGATCATTATCGGGCGACGCTCGATGAAATCGGCCACCGCGTAGCCGACTTGGAAGCTGTGCGGACCGATTTAGCGCAGCAGTTCGCCGCTCTCGAGTCACAGCGGCAGGAGCTACAAGCCTGGGCCGAGCGGCGACACGCGGATGTCGAGCAACAAGCGGCCCGCCTCGTGGCCCGCGAGCAGGAGCTAGACCGGCAGCAGCAGCATTACGAGCAGATGGAGTCGCAGTGGCACGTCGAGCGGGCCGAGTTCCAGGCCGAGGTTCGACGACTACTGGCCACGATCCGCAATCTGGAAATCGAAGAAGCGCAGGCAGCGTGAGCAAAACCGCCCGTCGGCCGTGAGCTCGGGGCCGAACGGCAAGCGGCTGCTCGCGAGCTCGCAAAGCAATCATCACTCGGCTGGCGTTGCCGGCTCGATCGCGTCAGAATTGGCCGTGCTGCGTGCCTCGCTGCTGCCCACGCTCGACGACTTTTCCTGGCGATACTGATTGGCGTTTGCTTGCGCCAGACGATGCGCTTCTGACGCATAGGCCATGCCCGCTTGGATCTCCTCGCGGCTGAAGTAAGGCGGACGGCTCAAACTGCGACGCGTGCCCTGCAGCTTCGCTGCCAGCTCGCTCCAGCTCAGATCACTGTTCAAGTGCCATGCGGCCGCCTGAGCCGCGCCGTGCTGCAGCTCGCCGCGACCAAATGCTTTAAGCAGTTCGATCACTTCGGGCCGATCGAGATGCTGCTCGGCCGGCACAATCGTGTATTTGTTCGCCGACGACGGGTTCTTCAAGCCATGATCGAGGCAAACGACCGGGACGTTGATCTTCGCGGTCTCTTCGGGCGGGATACTGAAGATACCTCCACCGCCGCCGAGTCCGCCGCCACCGAGCCCGCCGCCGCCACCACCTAAACCGCCGCCGACGCTTTGCCCGCCGCCGCTGCCGCCGCCACCAAAGCCACCGCCGCCACGTCCGCCGCCGCCGAATCCGCCGCCGCCCCGTCCACCGCCACCAATCTGGGCGAGAACTGGAACGCCCGCGAACGCCTCGGGCAGCTGCAGATTGATCGGATGTTGTGTTTTATTCTTGATCAGAATCCGCGCCGCGCGATCACTCTTAGCAATAAACTTGACGTCGACCTGGCCCTCTTCCATTGCCTGGAAGAACTCCACGGCATTGTCTGCGCCTGAGACAACGTCCTTTCCAGTCGCGGAGTCCGCCGCGACGGAGCGGAGCGCGCCGGCACTGCCCACAAATAGGATCGCACCAATAAGAAACCAGCAATCGCGCCGTGACATGGTCACACCCTCGAAAAAAAGTCTAGGCCCCGCAGGCCAGCTTGGGATGCATCTATCCAGCATTTAGCATACTCAGCCGAACGCCGAAATCCAAGCGATTTCGACTTGGTCCGCGGCCCGGCTGACCAGCATTTCGCCGGGAGCGGCGTGTTTTATTGCAAGTCCGAACTCGAACGGAATCGCCCTCAAGCGGCTTTCGAGCCGACGCTGGTTGAGCACGGCCGCTGGCCTATAATCAGTGTTTTCGCCGACTTCTCAGAGAACCAAGTGTGTCCATAGCCAAGGCCTCGAATCTGGCCGACAATCTTCGCCAATTGCTAGGCCCGGACCGCGTGCTGGACGCGCATTCCGACTTGGCTGTCTACGAATGCGACGCCTTCGTTATTGAAAAGCACTGCCCCTCGATGGCCGTGTTTCCGCAAACTACGGCCGAAGTCGCCGGGATCGTGAGGCTCTGTAGGCAGCATCGGGTGCCGTTTGTGCCGCGGGGAGCTGGTACGAGCCTGGCTGGCGGCGGATTGCCGGTCGGCGGCGGGGTGATGGTCGTGCTTACGCGGATGCGCGAAATTCTGGAGGTGAACCTGCGCGACCGCTTTGCGGTGGTCGAGCCCGGCGTCGTGAACGCGGCCCTTAACCGGCACCTGGCTGGCACTGGCTTTCACTACGCACCCGATCCGTCCAGCCAGGGCGCATGCACCATAGGCGGAAACGTGGCGACCAATGCCGGCGGTCCGCATACGCTCAAGTATGGCGTCACGGTAAACCACGTCCTCGGCGTGGAAATCGTCACGGCCGACGGCGATGTCGTACAGATTGGCGGGGCAGTGGAAGACATGCCCGGTCCCGACGTCGTGGGCACGATTGTGGGCGGCGAGGGAACGCTGGGCATCGTTACGAAGATTTGGGTACGCCTCACACGCAATCCCGAAGGTTGCCGCACAATGCTGGGCGTGTTCGACTCGGTGGACGACGCCACGCAAGCCATCAGCGGCATCATCGGCGCGGGGATCATTCCCGCAGCGCTGGAGATGATGGATCAGGGTATCCTGGTCGCCGTGGAAGCTGCCTTTCGTTTCGGCTTTCCACTCGATGCCGAGGCCATTCTGCTGATTGAGGTCGACGGTCTTGAAGTCGGACTCGATGCACAGCGCGACCGCGTTGCGGCGATTTGCCGAGAGCGCGGCGCGCGCGAGGTGCGCTTTGCCGCCGACGCTAAAGAGCGATTGCAACTGTGGAAGTGTCGCAAGCAGGCCTTCGGCGCGATCGGCCGGCTCAGCCCAAGCTATTGCACGCAGGACGGCGTCGTGCCGCGAACCAAGCTGCCGGAGATCCTGCGGCGCATTCGCGAAATCGGCCGAAAGTACGACCTCAAGATCGTAAACGTGTTTCACGCCGGCGATGGAAACCTGCACCCGATTCTGTTGTTCGATGAGCGACAACCCGAACAGATCAAGCGCGTCCTGTCGGCCAGCGATGAAATTCTCAACGAGTGCCTGGCCTGCGGCGGCAGCGTCACTGGCGAACACGGCATCGGCCTGGAAAAACTGAGCTTCATGAACCGCATGTTCACCGATGAGGACCTCGAAGTGATGAGCCGGCTGCGGGATGCTCTTAACTCCAATGGCCTTTTGAGCCCTGGCAAACTGTTGCCGACCGCCGGCGCCTGCGGCATGGAACAAGTTCATCCGGGCCGACGCGCGGCGCTCTAATTGAAGAGATTGCAAAATGCAAAATTCAAATTGCAAATCTTCAATTGCCGAGACCAAATTTGCAATTTGCAATTTGCAATTTGCAATTTGCAATGATCCTAATTCATGCCGTCAGCCACTGCACCACTGACATCCACTCAAACAATCGCGCTGACAACCTCGGCCGGCGTTGCCGATGCGGTGCGCGCTGCGCACGATGCGCGACAGCCTGTATATCCGCTCGGCGGCCGCACAGCGCTGAACTACGGAATCGCGCCCGCGCGCGAGGGAGTCGGGCTTGATCTTACAGGCCTGGCCAAGATCGTCGATTACACGCCGCGCGACATGACGATAGTTGTGGAGGCCGGCGTGCGAATGGCCGACCTGGCGGCCACGTTGGCCGTCGAGGGGCAGCAGCTGCCAATCGACGTGCCACGAGCGGCCGAAGCGACGATTGGGGGTGTCGTGGCGACGAATTGGAATGGCTCGCGACGTTACGGTTATGGCACGATTCGCGATTACGTCATCGGCATCCACGCTGTGGACGGCCGCGGGGTTTTGTTCAAAGGCGGCGGTCGCGTTGTGAAAAATGTCGCCGGCTACGACTTCTGCAAACTGCTCACCGGTTCGCTCGGCACGCTTGCCGTCATCACGCGGCTGGCGCTCAAACTTAAGCCGCTCCCGGAACGATCCGTGACGGTTAGCGCCACGTGTCGGGATCTAGCCGGCGCTGAGCAAGCTATGGCTCGTCTTACCAAACTTCCCGCGCCTCCGGCCGCAATTGACCTACTTTTTGGCACCGACTGGCCGATTGCGTCTCCGATTTGGTCAACGAAATCGGCTGCGAGCCCGTCGAACAAGGGACCATTCGTCGTCGTGCGAGCTGAGGGAACCGAGCTTGAGACGGCTTGGCTTGCGGACCAGATCGTGCGCGAACTTGCGCAATCTGGTGCCATCGCACCCTTCAAGATCGAGCAGGCTGAGGCGGATGCTCTTTGGAACAAACATATCGAATTCGCCGACCGCGGCGCCAGCGACAGCGGCGACGGCTCGCCGATGGTTGTAAAGATTGCTGTGCCGCCGAGCGGTGTCACGCAGGTGATTGCCGAGCTAATATCGTTCGATTCGGGGTGCCGCATCACGGCTCACGCTGGAAACGGTATAATCCTAGCGCGTTTCAGTCGATTCTCGCATGCCGACCTGGGCCGCGTGCTTCTTGGCAAGCTGCGCCCGGCCGCTCTCCAGCAAGGCGGCCGCCTGGTCGTGCTGAAAACCTCGTTGGAAGGGCTCACGCCTCACGTGGTTTGGGGCGGCAGGACCGACGCCACTGTTCTCATGGAACGCATCAAGCAGAAGTTCGACCCGCACAATATTCTCAATCCAAATCGATTTGCATTTTGAATTCACCACAGAGTACACAGAGAAAGTTTAGAGCCAAATTTTGAACAGGAGGTAACAGAGAAAACAGAGAACCGTGAATCAATTCAAGCTCTGCTACCTCTGCTTCCTCCTGTTCAACAAATCGTCTCCGTGTTCTCTGTGTCTCCGTGGTAAAAAATCCGTGCCTGAATCGTCAACAAACTCGACCTTAGAAACTACGCCAGCCGCGGCGCTTGATTACCGCAAGCTGTTGAGCTGCGTCCACTGTGGTTTGTGCACCTCGGCGTGTCCCACGTACGTCGAGACCGGTGATGAGAACGAAAGTCCGCGCGGCAGGATCTATCTGATGCGTGGCGTCACCGATGGCCGGCTCGAGCTGAACGATCGAGTCCGCCAGCATTTGGAGTTATGCCTGGATTGCAGGGCGTGTGAGACGGCGTGCCCTTCCGGCGTCGAGTATGGCAAACTCATCGAGCCGTTCCGCATGGCTATGGATGCCACAGCGGAGCAAACTCGGCAACGCGACTGGTTCCACCGATATATCTTGTTCGGCCTTTTCCCTTACGCTAAAAAGCTCCGCCGGGCGCTGTTGCCGGCCCGCATTGCCCAGCGAGCAGGCCTGTTGTGGCTGCTGGTAAAAACGCGCGCGACACGGCTGCTTCCCCGTGAATTGCAACGGATGATCGAGATGCTGCCGCCGCCGCGGCGCAATGAAGGCCCGCTGCCAGAATTCTTGCCCGCAATTGGGCGTCGCCGAGCTTCGGTAGCACTCTTCATTGGCTGCATTGGCGACGCTATGTTTCGCCATGTGAACTGGGCGACGGCGCGGGTGCTGCAGCAAAACGGCTGCGATGTGCATGTGCCGCCGAACCAGGTGTGTTGCGGCGCGATTCACTTTCATGCCGGATCGAGTGAGCCTGCGCGCGAGTTTGCTGACCAGAATCTCGCAGCATTTCCTGTCGGGCGCTTCGACGCCGTGGTCAACAATGTCGCCGGCTGCGGATCGATGCTTAAGGAATACGGTCACAACTGGCATGATGCCAGGCAGGGCGACCGTGCCGCGTGGGCCGCCAGCGTCCGCGATGTCAATGAGTTTCTCGATCAGCTCGGCCTGGTTCAACCCGAAGGCGCGATCCGGGCAATCGCCACGTACCACGACGCTTGCCACCTGCTGCATGCCCAGAGAATCCAGGATGCGCCCCGACGACTGCTGGCGCAAGTTCCGGGCTTGGAGCTGCGCGAGCTGCCGGAAACCGAGCTGTGTTGCGGTGCCGCCGGCACGTACAACCTCACTCAGCCGGATATGTCCGACCGATTGAGTCGCCGGAAATTGGCGAATATTGAGATAACAGGGGCCAATCTGGTGATCACCGCCAATGCGGGCTGCGCGCTTCAGATTGCCCGGGAAGCGGGCCGGCAGGGCAGGCCGCTCAAGGTAGCCCACCCAATGGAGTTATTGGATTGGAGTTACCGCAGCGTACGGCCCGGACGCTAGCCCGACGGCAAGCGACGGAAACGAGC